>JBGPBW010000199.1:0-8979 GCA_041481385.1 Puia sp. | reverse complement strand
GATTTGATCATGGTTCGATTCTGATACAAAACTTGTGCACCTTTGGTACAATCGCAGGGAAGTACCAATATTATAATACATTTGATCAAATCAGCCACTTATTCATGTATATTCTGGGCATTTCAGCTTTTTTTCATGATTCCGCGGCTGCATTGATCGAAGACGGACGAACCATCGCCGCCGCTCAGGAAGAGCGATTCAGCAGAATAAAACATGACGATGGTTTCCCCGTTCAGGCCATTCGGTTTTGTCTCGAATTTGCATCGCTGTCTATTGATGACCTGGATTGTGTGGTTTTTTATGACAAGCCATTTTTAAAATTTGAGCGTCTTCTGGATACTTACCTGGCTTATTCCCCTAAAGGCCTGCTGTCGTTTATCAAGGCTATGCCGCTTTGGTTAAAGAAGAAGATATTTATTAAAAAAATTATACGGGATGAACTGAAAAAGCTGACGGGTCAGGAATCCGGTAAAATAAAAATATTGTTTACCGAACACCATCTTTCCCATGCTGCAAGTGCTTATTATCCTTCATCCTTTGAAGAAGCGGCTGTAATTACGATTGATGGTGTAGGAGAGTGGGCCACTACTTCGATTTTAAAAGCGGAAAAAAACAACCTGACCGTTTTAAAAGAAATCCGTTTTCCCCATTCCCTGGGACTGTTGTATTCAGCCTTTACTTATTTTTTGGGATTCCGGGTAAATTCCGGAGAATACAAATTAATGGGACTGGCGCCTTATGGTGTTGCGCACCTGGAAGAAACAAAACATTTTATCTCGATCATCAAAGAAAAACTGTGTACCCTGTTTGATGACGGTTCGATTTTTTTGAATCCCGGTTATTTTACATTTGCGACGGGTTCAAAAATGCTGGATAGGGAGAAATGGGAACGTTTATTTGGCATTCGTCTTCGTAAACCAGAAGATCCGCTTACCCTGCGTCATGGCAATCTTGCATTGGCTATTCAAAGCGTGATAGAAGAATGTGTAATCAACATCGCACGTGAAGCAAAAAAATTAACTGGCTCCGAAAATCTTTGTATGGCAGGCGGCGTGGCCTTAAACGGAGTGGCCAATGGTAAACTTCAACGGAGTAACCTGTTCAGCCAGATATATATCCAACCGGCAGCAGGAGATGCGGGGGGCGCAGTTGGCGCCGCGCTGGCTGCTTACCACCTGTATTATGGTAAACAAAAAATCAATTACGCGTATTACGACGGGATGAATGGTGCTTATCTGGGACCTTCGTTCAGCGAAGATGAGGTTATACATATTTGTAAAAAATTCAAGATAAAATTCCATCCCGAATCAGATGATGGAGTTATTCAAAAAACCGCCTCATTATTACAAGAGGGGAATATCGTAGGATGGTTCCAGGGGAGAATGGAATTCGGACCCAGAGCCCTGGGCAACAGGAGTATATTGGCAGATCCCGGCGACGGGCACATGCAAAAAAAACTGAATCTTAAAATTAAATTCCGCGAAAGTTTCAGGCCTTTTGCGCCCGCCATTCCAATTGAGTATCTCAATGATTATTTTGAACAAACCGGGATCTCGCCTTATATGTTATTTGTTAATGACATTCAAACGCGCCGGAGAATTTCTTTGCCGGAAAACTACGAAACCCTGGCTCCCGAAGACAAGCTTTCGGTAAAACGAAGTGAATTGCCGGCTATTACGCATGTGGATTTCAGCGCGAGGATACAGACCGTGCATCAAGAAACGAATCCACGTTTTCATCAGTTACTTATGGCATTTCAAAAACTGTCCGGGTGTCCGGTATTGGTCAATACCAGTTTTAATGTACGGGGGGAACCGATTGTCTGTACACCGGCAGAAGCTATACACTGTTTTATGCACACTGAAATGGACGTGCTGGTATTAAATAATTTGATGATTTTTAAAAATGAGCAGACTGAAAAAGGATTTGTATCTGCGCAAAACAATATATATGCTGATTGAGATTTTTCAGCGCCATGCTCGTACTGTTTCTATTTACTAAATTTACCTGATGAAAGAGTTGCTGCGCGATTTATGGAAGTATCTGATGCAAAATAAAAAATGGTGGCTGGTTCCATTAATGATTACCCTGTTGCTGGTTGGGTTTTTATTATTCCTGGCTGCCAGTTCCGCCCTGTCGCCATTTATCTATTCGTTATTTTAATTATGAACCGGAAAAATACCAAGGGAGAAAAAGATTCTGTTATTGCAGTCATTATATTATTTCTCCTGCTGTTCTTATTGTTTAAGCACAGAGGCTGGGTATATGCTGCATTGGCCGTCGCTGTGATTTCTCTCCTGTTTTCAACCGTGACGCATTATATACACAGTTTATGGACTTTCCTGTCAGAAATCCTGGGTAGCATCAGCGGGGGTATAATACTGACTCTTGTTTTTATTATTATTTTGATTCCGACGGCTATATTAAAAAGGTGGTTTGGGAAAAAAGATATCATTCTTAGTAAGAAGAATTTAAACTCGGGTTTTCTGGAGAGAAACCACAAGTATAACCGTGCAGATATGGAAAATCCCTGGTAGTATTTAAACATTTCAATGATCAGGTTTACATTATTTGTAAAAAAATTTATTGCCATAATTTTCGGGATATTCCTGGCTTTGGTACTTATTGAAATCGTATTGAGAATCTGGCATCCTTTTGTTTATACCGTCCGGGGTGACAGGATCATTCTGGCCGCTAATATTAAGGTGCGCATGAAGAATCCCTGGATCAGGAAACTGGATGATACCATTTACTACAGCAGAAATTCGATCGGTTTGCGGGGTGATGCATGGCCAGCGAATCCGGGAAATTACATAACCATCATAACAATCGGTGGCAGCACAACAGAATGTAAATTTCTTTCAGACAACAAAACATGGCCGGAACGGCTAAAGCAGGATCTGTCGCGGAATTATCCCAATATCTGCCTGAACAATGCCGGCCTCGACGGCCACAGTACCTTCGGGCATCTGGTTCTGTTAAATGATTATATCGTTCAGCTCCATCCCAATTATATTTTATTTTTAACGGGCGTCAACGATGTGGAACTAGACCAGCGGACCGACCTCGATGACCAGGATATTCGGGGTTTACATGGACATTCGGTGAAATATTTTCTCAAATCACTTGTCAATTATAGTGAAACAGGCACACTATTGTTGTCCTTGTACAGAAATTATCTTGCGTACCGGAAGGGGCTGATTCATAGAGAAAGGGATCCCAGTCAGCTGGAAATCGGGGTAACCGATTCACTGACCAGAAGAAAAAAGATTGCTTTTCAACAAAGTTATCTGACCGGTTACGCCAGGCGTTTACGGGAACTGGCGACCGAATCGATACACCAAGGCATCAAACCCGTGTTTATTACACAGCCGGCATTATTTGGAAATGTATTGGACAGTACCACGGGAATATTTATGGGTAACCGGATGCTGGATGGTTATGACTGCGCAATGGACTGGGACGTATTGCAATTATACAATGATGAAGTCAGAAAGTTAAGGGCAGATGGTATTGCTGTTATTGATCTGGCTGCCGCGATGCCAAAGGATTCAAAATACTTTTATGATTTCATGCATTATACGAATTCAGGCGCAGAAGAAGTTGCCTTGATCCTTGCGGACAGCCTTCAACCGGTCATTAAATGAAAACATCCAGTTTTAAGCGTTTTCCAATTCTTCAATATTGAATTTGACCGTTTTGTTTATAATCTTCATCACCTGGGGAGCTTTTTGCGGATCGGACATAAGTTTTCCCAGTATGGCCGGAACGATTTGCCATGACAAGCCAAATTTGTCTTTTAGCCATCCACATTCAATTTCTTTTCCACCGGCAGTCAGTTTAGACCAGTATGCATCTATTTCATCCTGTGTTTCACATTCCACCACAAATGATATGGCTTCCGTAAATTTGAATTGAGGCCCCGCATTTAATCCCATAAACACTGCACCATTTAGTTCAAATTTTACGACCATGGGCGTGTCTGTCAATATTCTGGAATTTTTAAATATCCCGCAATAAAATTCAGCAGCCTGCTTTGCCTGTCCATCGAACCACAGGCAGGGGTACATTGTATTTTTCATTTGAGACAGTTTTAATCAGCAATTATTTTTCGTTACAATTAAACATCCACTGGACGCCATATTTATCTGTACAGCTTCCGAAATAAGCGCCCCAGAACATATCCTGAAGTTCCATGGTAATTTTTCCGCCGGCAGACAACGCATCAAATAATTTTTTTGTTTCCTTTTTTGTATCCGGTTCCAGATTGATATGCATGTTGTTTCCAAAGTTCACCTTAAAGCCCATGGATTCCGGCGCATCAGTGCCCATAATGATATGGCCGCCGACCGTCGGCAGTTCAATATGCATGATGAGGTTTTCATCTTTTTCTGCTAAAGGGGGCATGCCTTCCTGGGGTGGTATATCACCGAAACGTGCAATACCCATGCCACCAAATTCTCCGCCAAATACGGATTTGTAAAAGTTAAATGCTTCTTCGGTATTTCTGGGAAAGTTCAGATACGTACTTACTCTGGCCATCTTTTTTATTTTTATTTTTTGAATGAATAGTTTTTCAAATGTAAAGACGATTCGATCATCACAAACGGGAGGAAAACGACAACCTATGGGGTTGTTTACGACATTTCTTGTTCCGCGATTACCGGAAGTAAATATTTTTCAGCACAGTTCGCGGGCCTGGAATCAAAACTGTCAACTCCTTTCAGAACGGAATTTACCCGTTCGTCTCAATATTGCCGTCGTTCGTCTCAATTTGAGCCGGAGGTGATAACCTTCACGTATTTTCACTTTTCAAAACATCGTTCATTAAAAATGCATTCATGAAAAAGTTTATTTTGCCTCTCGCAGCTGTTTTCCTGACCGTAGGATCTGCATTTACCGTGCTGAATACACAGGACTGGAAAATAACCGACAATTATTCAATAAAATTTGATGGTGGGGATCCTTCAGGCCAGTTTTCCGGACTAAAGGGTACCATCAGTTTTGACCCGAACGACCTAGCGAATTCAAAATTTGATGCAACCATCGATGTGACCAGCATCAATACCGGCAACGGGATGAAAAACACGCACGCCAAGAGCGAAAAATGGTTTGATGCTGAGAAATATCCGACGATCCAGTTTACTTCTTCATCCATAACTAAGGCGGGTTCAGGTTACGAGGCAAAGGGAATTCTGAGTATGCATGGTGTTCAAAAAGAAATTGTTATTCCTTTCACTTTCGATGACAATGTTTTCAAAGGTGCGATTACTGTAGACAGGCTGGACTATAATATCAACACAGCGGAACCTGCACATGGGGCAAGTACCTTCAAAGTGGACATTTCTGTTCCCGTGACAAAATAAATGCATGTTTAAAAAGACTTTCTTTCAGGCATTGCTGGCCAGTACACTGGCCTTTATTGCTGCTGTTATTTACAAAAGGATCTATTTTTTTGCGACTGAAGCGGATTTTTCAAAAGTGTTGAGCCTGGCCAGAATGGCCGGGCTTTGCATTCTCTTTTGCATGCCTGCTGCATTTCTGTATTATGGTCTTGTTCGCTGGCTCGGCAGAAAGGGGGAGCTTGTCTTTAATTTCGCGTTTTCCATATTGACATTTGCTTGCATAATGATTCCCATCTCTGTCACATTGCCTTTAAATGTGCAATTCCCTGAACTTTTTCCCGGACTGGGTGTGCCCCTGGTTTTTTTTCCGGCCATGGCCTGGTATACGGTGAATCCACTGTTTAACAAAGATCAAAGCTAAGGATCGCAGAACAACCAAACGCAGGCATGGAATTAAAACAACCACTCAGGTTTAAAATCATGTGCTCACATGAAAAAAATCAGTATTATCCGGCACTTCTTTGTATAATTTTGTTCCGTTGCATGATTTAAAATGTAGTGTGATGAAAGACTTATCAAGGAAAATGCTTGCTACAGTGATAGCTGTGGCAGGCGGTGTTGCTCTGGGACTATTGCTTGTAAAACCAACTCATGATTCCGGAAAAAAACAGGCCGGTGATTCTCCCTGCGCGATCAGAAAAAGGGAAAGACTCCTTTTTGTAAGGAACAAACTGGAAAAACATCGGGAAAGACTGGACAAACATTTAAGCCGGATTAATACCCGGATTGAGGCGGTAAGTAAGGCAAAAACTACGGGCGACATGAAAAGCGAGACGGTTCTTTTTAAACCGGATCCGTCTTTGGTTTAGGGACATCATAGGATATCCCACTTCATATTCCGGACTTCAACGATGTTTAGTCCGGGTCTTCTTTTTTACTGCCTTCTTTCACAAAGGCAGCCCGGCGGGGTGCGGGCACGATAGCGCTTTCCCCTTTCACAGCCTTCCAGATTACCTCAGTAAAAAGCCGGTCAGGTACACGGTCTTCGACAGAAAAATCAAAACGTTCACTTTTACGTTGCCATACATTCTCCACCAAATTGATGGCATTGATATCCGTTTGTAATGGCCTGGCATGATAAGGGTTAAGATCCGGCTGATTTGCAAAACAACGCCACATGGGTTCTGCAGCAGCATCATACTGACTCATTGGGGGAATGCCGAGGATGAGTTCAATCGTGTGGAGCATGGAAGTTGTGGAGTACATCGTATGATCGACCATGTGATGTTTCACAAATCCACCGGCAACATAAGCTGTGCTCCGGTGCGCATCCACATGATCGGGTCCATCCTGGGCATCGTCTTCTAAAATAAATACAACCGATTCTTTCCACACAGGACTCCTGCTCAGGTATTCCACAAACATTCCCACAGCGAGGTCGTTATCCGCACAATGTGCGAAGGGCGTTGGTTTTCCTTTACTTAATCCGTCTGTGTGATCACTGCTGAAACGCAGTGTATTCAATTGGGGTAACGCATGATGCTCCAGCAGTGAGTCAAAGTCTCTCTTCCATTGTCCCATACGAACCGTATCGCGCACACTCAGGTCCCACCCCGTATAATACTGGCAGTAATGATTTTTCAATACGGGAAGATTTGGTTTGTAATCATCAGCAAATTCGCCATAAGTCCTGAAGCTTACCCCTGCCCGTTCGGCATGATCCCAAATGAAACCACTTTTATTATTAGCGATGAGGCGGTGTCCCTCACCTGCGTAAGTTCCTCCCCGGTTACTATAGTCAGTAGGCCAGGTTTTTTCCAGGTAATCCGTGGCATATGCACCCATACTCCAGTTATGTCCATCTGAACTTACTTCAGCATCCACGTAAAAATTATCCAGCAACACGAATTCTCCGGCAAGGGCATGCAGGTTGGGCGTGATTTTTTCACCGAATAAACATAAACTGGTATCTCCGTTCCCATCTTTCACATCACCCAGCACCTGATCGTAGGTTCTGTTTTCCTTGATGATGTAAAAAACATATTTTATGGGAGAAGCGTCTCCGATACGCATGGGCACAGGGTTTCCCTTTTCTCCAGTGGCTTCGAGTTCTTTATTTTTATGATAGGGCGTATTTTGATAGACCAGTCCGGAATACCTGCTCAACTGTTCAGGAGAAGGTTCATCAAAAATACTCAAGGTCCCTATGAAGAGACCGCCGATGTAACCGGTTTTTTCAGCTGACTGCTGATAAGAAATATTGTCCTGGATGGGATCGAAGGGTTTGTATTGGGGATTGGGAAAAGAAGTGAATCCCTTCCCATTGATAATAAAAACTTTTTTGCCTGTTACTTTTACCCCAGTGGGATACCAGCCTACCGGTATAAAACCGATCGAATGGCTGGAACCGGGATGGCTCACGTCAAATACAGCCAGGCAGTTATTGTCAGCGTTAGCGATGTAAAGGGTTTTGTCATCTTCACTCAGAGCCACGCCATTACTCGTCGATCCGGCCGGAGAACCTGGATACAATGCTGCATCAAGTGTTTCCAATACTTTGCGTTTCGATAAATCTATTACAGAAACGGAATTGTCGTTCGCATTGGCTACATACAGGATATTTCCCTTCCCTGAAAGGCAAAGATCGTTGGGATGATCCCCCACTGATATAGAATCCGTGATCCGTTTCTTTTTTGTATCATAGATCAGTAACTTCCCGCCTCCCCACAAAGAGATAAAGAGTTCGGATTTATTTCTGGAGAGCAGGCAGGTATAAGCTTCTGTACCGAGTGGAATGAGTTTTGATTTTTTTGTAATCAGATCAACGACATACAAACTGTTATTCTCCTTGGTTACCACGTACAGCGTGTTGGATTGATTATCCACCTGTATTCCTGCAGGCGAAATTTTTACCGGCCATTTTTCTCCGAGCGGAATTTGATCTGATGCTTCCAGCTGATGATCCGCAGTTATCCTGTATTTCACAATAAGGTTATCGTTACCACCCGATGCATACAAAAACTGTTCGTCTGCACTGAAGTCAAGTCCGAGCCAGCTTTTGGGTATTATTTTTTCAGAAAGGAGCCTCCCGTTCTTTACATCAATCAATTGTACCGACTGGGTACTCTGGCCGTTATTGGTTACGGCCAGATATCTTTTTGACGGAGAAAGAATGATATTCAACGGCAGATCGCCAAGTGGAATTGAATGACCTACAGGTGTCAGGCTCCAGCCATTGGGTAACCGAATCCGGTGGGCTGCCGTATCTGACTGAGCAAATGAAAAACAACAACTGTATATTGCAAACAGGAGTGATAGCCCATATTTCATCGGGAGATTATTTGATTTCAGGTTTCGTTTTTTCCCTGATTACTGTAAAGGAATATTTTCTTCCGGTGGTAGCCGCTGCCCTTGATATCGCGGTTGTCGTATCCAGTAAACTCTTGTTTTCTGATGAATTGAAAATTACCGACGCAGGAGATTCCGTTGATTTTCCGGATCCGGCCTTACCCGCCGGGCTGAAAAAATACTTTTTCAATTCCTGGGATAATTTTGCGTAGTCACGTTCCGTGGCTTCCAGTAGTTTTATCGAGGTGATGAATTTTGCCATAAAATAAATTTTTATGAATGAACT
>JBGPBW010000198.1:0-8980 GCA_041481385.1 Puia sp. | reverse complement strand
TCATTGTATTTCGATTGTAGTGGAATTTAATTGAAAAAACAATGATGGACAAGTCCTTTTGGGATCTGCGGTCAGAATAACCCAGGGCTCACCCTATAGGAGGGATGCCCCATTCCAAAAAAGTTGCAACCCTTTTTACTTATCTCCGTATATATATGGGATCAATCAAAATTATACCGCCGGTCGCTAATAAATTTTTGAATCTGTTACCCTCAGCCCGTTATTCCCGACTCATGTAGTGGATAGTTCCGACTTCGTCTGATTCACAACATTACCCATCCCTTAAACCACAGCCATGACCAGTTTATTTTTCTCAATTGCTTTGTCCTTTTTACCCGGCATCCATCATGCGAAATTTATTACGGACACGCCGAACCGAAATACAGCTATTTCGATTGGGGTTGCATTCAATAGTATTACGATCTATAATGATATACGGGTATATATAACCGAAGGAGACAAAAACGAAATCCTCGTCAACAATGAAGAGGTGGCCAGTTATATAAAATTCAAAGTGAATGATGATGTGCTGGTCATAAAAAGTAAAAAAAATATGTTTAGCAAAAACACCATAATCAAAATTATAATTGTGGTTAAAGATATCAAATGCATTACGATCATGGGAGACGCCGAAGTCAGAACGATCGGTTTACTCAGCGATAAAAACCTCAAACTTGAAATATATGGGGACGGCGCCATCTACGCCAGCACGAAGGCAAGCGAAGTGAATACTTTTATCAAGGGAGTCGGGAAAATTGAAGTCAGGGGAAATTTTAAGACTACTTCGGTTAATAAGGATGCTTACGGAAATTTGGTAACTATATATAATTAATCACTGAAATAAATACATATGAAACATGTTCAGGCGGCCGGAATAATTTGTCTTTCTCTCATCGTAATCACTTCGGCCTGTGTCAAAAACACCAACGGCACAGGATATACAGGCAGCAAAACAAATTCAACGATGGAATTGTCCAAATCCGTTATAAAAAAGGGCGAACCGCTGCTGATTTCAACTAGCAAACCGGTTATAAATTCGATCATCAGATGGAAAATCTATCCCGCAAACAATACGGTTATTTTGCCAGCTGACAACCGGGCCGCGATCTTTATCACTAATGCAGGGCCTCACATGGTGACCGCCAATTATTATATGCCATCGGATACGACGATAGCCTACGACAGCAGCAATACTACCGTAGTCGTCAACGATTCCACTTATACGCCGCCACCACCAGGCGACGGCCTCGACACAGCGTCTATTGCGGGTGACCAGATCACACTTATTCCCACCTCCTCGCTGGATTCCGGACTGGTCATTTTGGCAAATACAACAAGATTATATAATTGCTATCCTTACCTTACTGCTTATGGATGGACTCAGGGAGGAATTGGCTCGTCACTGAACTTTGACTTCAGGTCAGTCGAAGTTGTTGAAGGGAAAGGAGATTGTGGCGGTAGAAAAGATCAGGCGTTTGCTTATATGCCGATCAATGAGCTGGCAGTTGGTAACTACACGGTTACCGCAAATTTGAATCAGGTCAGTTATCAGGGCAGTTTAACGGTTACAGATACAGATTATATATTCACCTGGAATTATACTTCAGGGATCATCATTTCACCATTACAAATTAAAAAGAATCAATAGATCCGGCTCAAAATATAAGACTTAGGAAAATGCCATTCAGCCCTTAATTATTAAACAACCCTTTTTTTAACCCAGCTACGTGAAAAAGCAGAAATTGGTGTACTTTCTTCTGGCGTGTATCATGCCGGTTTCTTTGCTCACGGCTCAGGAAGACTGGAAACTGAAATCAGATAAAGAGGGAATAAAGATATATTCAAGTCCTTTTGCAGACTCGAAAATAAAAGCTTTAAAAGTCATTTGTTCAGCTCAGGCAACGCTCTCCCAAATGACCGCGGTTCTTCTCAATATCAGGGAGCAGGATGAATGGTTCTATCATACCAAAAGCACAGTTTTAAAAATAGTTTCACCCACAGAATTATATTATTATGCCGAGTTGGATTTCCCGATACCCTTTGATAACCGGGATTTCGTTGAACATATCCTGTTATGTCAGAATCCGGTTACTAAAATTGTGACCATGGAAGTGCAAAACCTGCCGGACTATCTTCCGGCTAAAAAGGATTTCGTCAGGGTGACTCAGTCCCATTGTAACTGGGTGATCAAACCGGTCGGTAAGAATCTGATTCTGATCGAGTTTACGCTGTTTGCAGATCCGGGTGGATCCATTCCCTCCTGGCTGGTCAATATGATGTCTTTCCACGGTCCGTTTGAAACCTTCAGGAAACTAAAAACAGAATTGCAAAAACCTGAATATGCCCGGGTAAGCTTCTCTTACATTAAAGATTGAAAATAATTAGCCCATTATCTCCATTCTGTCTATCTTCCCATTCTTCAGTGCATTGAAGATCTTCGTCCCCTCGCTATTTTTTTTCCCTTCCCCTTCTATTTAACACCTTAAAAATTAAACCGATGGATGCTCAAATTTCAAGAAAGCTTAAGATGCTGGGTATGTTTTTATTCCTGCTGGGTCTGATTACCGGCTTTTTGATGATGAATATAAAAAACCCGAAAATGGGATTGGCAGCCCATCTGGAAGGCGTGATGAATGGAACATTCTTAATTGCTGTCGGTCTGATCTGGAATGAATTAAAACTTAACGTTAAGCTAAAGACGGCGGTGTACCGGACCCTGATTTACGCCACATTTGTCAATTGGCTTGTCACCCTGCTTTCCGCGTATTGGGGAACATCTAAAATGACGCCCATATCCGGCCAGGGATTCGTGGGTACTGACATGCAGGAAAATATAATTCGTATCGGCTTTATCACTGTAGGTATTACGATGCTCTTTTCAGTTATCGTTATGTTGTATGGGTTAAGGGGTAAAATTCGCGTCTGAATTCCGGCCTATTTTTGTCTATTTTTGACAACAACATTGGGTGAATTCGCATCTTAGAAAAGAAAAAAACTGTCTGAATTGCCGAGCGGAAATTTCTGATATGGGCGGTGATTATCTTTTTTTCTGCATAAATAGAAATGCTAAACAGCTGAACGCATTATGACATCAACGAACGATATATCGCTAAGGGGATGTTTTGGGCGGTTTAACAATTACTGTATCCGAAGCAATAAATGGAAGGGTGTATCCGCCAGAATCCAGGGCGACGTGCGGAAAAGCTTTGGCGAGTTGTTTCCATTCCAGTTTGGCAACCCTTGTCTGATAAAGATAGATCGACTGCAGATGCTTCATGGATACAAGCCTCATTACACCGGCTGTCGTTACCGGATTACCAACCAGATTTAAAGATTGCAGTTCAACCAGGGCCTGCAGATAAATTAATCCACTGTCCGTTATGCCGGTATGATCGAGCTCAAGCCTCCTGATATTCAAACACTGACTTAGCTGAGAAATGTTTTTGTTGGTCAGTTTTATACCACTCAATTTTAATCTGACCAGTTGTTTTTTCAGATCGGGCAGCAAATGCATCAGGCTGTCTGCCGGAACCCTGGTATTAACAAAATTAATTTCCAGGTAATTATTACCGTTGGATACCGGCTGAACCAGCACACCGGAATTTCTAAGTGTATTGATAACGTGATCATTTCCCCTTTCCACCGGGGAGGATGGAATGTCAGACAGTGATTTTTTTTCTTCAGTAGCTTTTTGCAGAGAAATCAAAAGAGGTTTGATTTTATCAGGCTGTTGAACCTCTTTCACTTTTTTTATAAAATCAGCTCCGTTGTCGATCCACCAGGCCACCAGTGATTTTTCACTGCTCGTCATCTGGGGTTTTTCTTTGGGCGCCATATGATGTTCTTCTTCCCGGGGGAGCATCACTCGTTTAACCATTTCGCTTTTGGATGAATTACCGGCTACGATTACAACACCATCTTTTCCACCTTTCATGATTGATTCTGGCTGATCCAGCCGAAGTTTGCCTTTTTGTTTAGTCGGCCCATGGCAACCATAACATTTGGTTTGGAAAATGGGTTTGATAATATCAGTATAGATTACAGCTTCCTGCACATTTGGAATGGGTTTAATCTTTACGATTACTTCACTGTCTCCTCCAAGATTTTTTAATGGCAGGCTGAGATAGTCAGATCCATGCGTGATCGAACCTCCGAGGTGACCTGTAATAAATATTAATACGACCAGGAAGGGTGCAAACAGCCATTGCCATGCTATCAGGTAAGATTTCCTTCTGAAATAATAAATAACAATCGAAAGGATGGCCACACTGATGCCCATCCATTGGTGCCAGCTGATCATCTCTTCATCATAATCCCCATTTTGTGAAAGAATGAATCCGGTTATGCAACTGAGAATGGCGCTGACCATACCGAGCAACAAAATAATATTGATGGCCGGCTGAAGATGTGCATATTTGTCCCTTCGCGCCTGCCAGATAAACAAACAGGCGATCAACAGGATTCCTATAGGCAGATGAACAAGAACCGGGTGCAGGTGTCCGATAAATTCTGGTATGGATAACAGCAGCTGTTGCAATAGAAATTATTGATATCGTTTACGCAGAAGCTGCATCATGTGTACGTTGATGGCCCATTGATCGGCCAGTGGTTCGCGTGTATACGGCAATGTAGGCATATAGTCGGGCGGGCCAAATTCCGTTAATATCGTGAGGCGGCTGCCCGATTTTTTCTTTCCTTCCACGATTTTATCCCACCAGGCAAAATGTGCTTTCAGCGCAGCATCCCATTCCGGTGCACGCGGATCATTCACCTGTGGTCCTTCCGGATGCCCGATTCGCGCGTGAATATGATCCACCCTCGGCAAAGTCAGTTCGATCGTTTCGGGCTGATCCTGCAATAAACTTTCGCTCACATTACACCAATGGGAAACATCGAAGGTCATACGAAGTCCGGGAACCTTATCAATATATAACCTTCCTACAGGTGCGGCGAATAACATGCGTGAGCGGTGTGTTTCATGACAAATGATGATCCCGGTCTTTTCCGAGAGTTTCATCGTGTGGTCTATAAATGTTTTGTTCTGATCATAACTGAAAAAATCCCTCCCCGAATGACAGTTGATATACAAGGGACGCTGAATATTTTGAGTAGCTGCTGCATCGATCATTTCAGTGAACTGGGTAAAATGTCTTGTATATGCAGCATCGAATCCCGCGCATAAAAAACCTACATCCAACTGATGTTTTTTTAATGCGGTAAATAATTCATCCTGCCCGGGTTTTTCCATTGGCCACCAGATTTCGATTCCATCGTAACCCTCCTTCTTTACTTTGGCGCAGTATTCATCCAGCGTTCCGGGGAATCCCCAGTTGGTCGCCATAATTTTTAATTCAAATCCTGTATTCATGTTGGTATTTGATTTAGTCGGCATGGCGAAGACATCCAGGGAAGAGAGCATCAGGGCAGTGGATGAAGACGCTGTCCATTTCAAAAAGTTTTTACGGTTCAATGTAATGGGTTTAAAACTTAGGTTATTATTTCATCAATCACCTGCCCGTGCACATCGGTGAGCCGGAATGGTCTGCCCTGAAACTGATAGGTGAATTTTTCGTGATCGAATCCCAGCTGATTCAGGATGGTTGCCTGTACATCGTAGGGCGTCACTTTTCCGCTGATGGCATTGTATCCGATTTCATCCGTTTCCCCATAACTGAATCCTTTCCGGATTCCGCCACCCGCCATCCAAATGGTGAACGCATCGATATGATGGTCCCTTCCCTTAAACGGATTTTGCTTTCCTTCCCGGTTTTCCTGCATGGGCGTTCTGCCAAATTCGCCACCCCAGATCACCAGGGTTTCTTCGAGTAAGCCTCTTTGTTTCAAATCCAGAATCAGCGCAGTCATTGATTTATCCACCTGCCTGCATTTATTGATGAATCCGATATCGATGGCCAGGTTGGCATCACTGCCGTGACTATCCCATCCCCAGTCGAAGAGTTGTACGAAACGCACACCCTTTTCGACAAGTTTTCTGGCCAGCAATACGTTGTTTGCAAAGCAGGCTTTGTTGGGCTGTGTTCCGTACATCTCATGAATATAATCCGGTTCGTCATTTATATTCATGACTTCGGGAACAGATATCTGCATCTTATAAGCCATTTCATACTGGGAAATGCGCGACAGAATTTCCGGATCCTTATATTCAGCATATTCCTGCCTGTTCACTTCATTGATGGCATCGATGGAAGCTTTACGCAGGTTGCGATCCATTCCTTCGGGATCTTTTATAAACAATACAGGATCTCCTTCCGAACGGCATTGAACACCCTGGTACACACTGGGGAGAAAACCACTTCCCCATACGCTCTTACCCGCATCGGGAAATTTTCCACCGGACGTCAGCACAACAAACCCTGGCAGATTTTGATTCTCTGTACCCAGGCCATAAGTTACCCAGGCACCCATGCTGGGTCTTCCCAGCCGTGGTGAACCGGAGTGAACCAGTAACTGCGCGGGTGCGTGATTGAACTGGTCGGTCGTAACCGCTTTTAAAAAACTCACTTCATCCACAATGGTTGAAAAGTGTGGAAGATGATCAGAAACCCAGGCACCACTCTGACCCCGTTGTTTAAAGCTCGCCTGTGGGCCCAGCATTTTTGGAACGCCGCGAATGAATGCAAATCTTTTTCCTTCCAGCAGAGAAGGCGGACAATCCTGTCCGTTCAGTTTCATCAGGTCTGGTTTATAGTCGAACAATTCAAGTTGCGAAGGAGCGCCGGCCATGTGGAGATAAATAACCGACTTGGCCCTGGCCGGAAACATAGGCATTTTGGGTGCCAGCGGATGTGCAGGATCAAACAATATATTGGAAGATTCGCCTGTAGATCCGAACCCGCAACCGGCAAATAAAGAACCCAGCGCCAATGCACCAAAACCCATGGCGCTTTCCTTCAGGAAATGTCTCCTGGTAAGAAATTGCAGGGCTCTCTCATTGGCTTCCTTCACGAGTCTTTGATCAGATAATTCTTTCTGCGTCATGGTTAATTCTTTGTGATCAATTCGTCCATATTCATCATCGCATTGGCCACAACTACAAGGGCAGCCGTTTCGGGATCATTATGTTCATTCATTTCTCCAATCATCTCACAGGTTTTCTCTTTGTCATTTTTCAAATTATCATAAGCTTCCCGGTATAATTTTTCAAACACTTCCAGTTTTTCGGGCGATATATTACGATATATAGCTAATGCATATCCTTTGGCTATTTGTTTTTTCACATCCTGTCCGGTGCCCTCCTGCATGCGATAAGCAAAATGTCTCGCCGCATCGAGATAGGTTTCATCGTTCAGTGTAACAAGTGCCTGCAATGGGGTATTGGTGCGGATGCGCCTGGCCGTGCATACTTCACGGGCCGCTCCGTCGAAACTGATCATCGAAGGATAAGGGGCTGTGCGTTTCCAATACGTATATAGTGCACGGCGGTTTCTGTCTTCACCTGCACTGGCCACCCAATCCTGCCCGTTCCAGGGAGAGAGCCAGATGCCACCCGGTTGATAAGGCATTACGCTCGGGCCATACATTTTTTTACTCATCATCCCACTGATGGCCAGGGCCTGGTCGCGTACTTCTTCTGCGGATAGGCGTACCCGTGAGCCGCGGGCATAAAATTTATTATAGGGATCTTTTTCCAACAGGCCGGGTGTTATCCTGGAATCCTGTTTGTAGGTCGCCGACATAACCATTTCCCTGAGTAATCTTTTTAAACTCCACTGGTATTCATGCATCAGCTTCCAGGAAAGATCATCGAGCAGTTCCCGGTGGGTGGGCGCAATGCCTTGTGTGCCGAAATCTTCGAGTGTCTCCACAAGTCCGGTCCCAAATAATTGTTCCCATAACCGGTTGACGATGGTCCTCGCGGTCAATGGGTTTTGATCACTGGTTAACCACAGGGCCAGTCCCAACCGGTTGGCGGGCGCTCCCTTGGGCAGGGGATTCAGTGCATGTGGTACAGCAGGTTGAACTTCTTTCCCTTTCACAAGCCAGTTCCCTCTTTCAAACACATTTGAAGCCCGGTGCATATCCGCCGGATTGTCCATCATAATAGGTGTTGTAGGGAAGTCGGCATTCAAAAGAACATCAAAATATTTTTTCGCTGTATCATATCCTGTTTTCCCTTTGCCAGGGAATTCATTAGTAAAATAAAACCAGTCGAACTGCATGCCATTATCATTCGGTTTTTTCAGGTTTGGATTGTAATACGTAAGATAGAGGTCATGCACACCACCAACTGGTGTAAAAGAGGTGCTGGTGATCGCCCAGTCTTTTGTTGGCAACACGGAAATGGTTTTGAGAACGGGCCCGTCTTCCCTGTCGAGATGAATGGTCCAGATGCCTCCTTTCAAATAGCCGGCATACCGGTAGATGAGAAAATCCCGGTTGTTCAGGTCAACTTTTTTCAAACGGGCAACAGCATGATTTCGGAAAATGAGCCACTTGGTATCAGCGAGTTCACTGTTCACAAATTGATCGGCATTCAGTGAATTGATGGTTGGTTGCCAGGTTCTCAGAAAAGTCCGCATTTCTGCAGCCCGTTTTGGTGACTCATTCCTGGCAACCCAGTCCGTTAGTTTTTTTAACTGCAAACTATCTGTCGATTTGAAATGACGCAGTAAAGGATAATCGGCGTAGCTGTCCTCATCACGCGTGTCATTAAAAAAAGCCATGAACTGGTAGTATTCGTCATGTGTGAACGGATCATAGGGATGACTATGACATTGCACACATCCAAAAGTCGTTCCCATCAGGGCCTCCCAGGTCGTATTCACACGGTCAAGCACAGCCGCAGTTCTGAATTCTTCATTTTCAGTTCCACCTTCATCGTTGGTCATGGTATTCCGGTGAAATGCCGTTGCGATGTATTGTGCATCCGTAGGATTCGGCATGAGATCACCGGCAATCTGATCGCGGATGAACTGGTCGTAAGGTTCATCTGCATTAAATGCGTGAATCAGCCAGTCGC
>JBGPBW010000197.1:0-9040 GCA_041481385.1 Puia sp. | reverse complement strand
GTCTCGGCATCATATACAAGATCCTGGGTTGAAATACGGCTTCCTTTATCAATATGGATAACGCTGTCGATAATACCATACCGCTGGATGACTTTTGTTGTACCCACTGATCTGAATTTATTTTCCTGTCTTTGTCCCAGGCTGAAAAAAGAAGGAATTACGAAGAAGGGAGGAATAAAGGGCAGCGCGAACATATCTGTATTCACACTTATATTGTTCCCGGAAGTAACAGATTGTTGTTCCCGCATATCCACATAGAGCTCCACATCTTTACCAATCAGCGCAGCTGAATCTATGGTTCCGTCCTGCTTTATCGCCATAACGACATTGGAGAGTTTCTTCTGTTCGGCTGCCTGATTTTCCACACGGTAAAAGTTTTCTGTATAGGTGACCGGATTGTTCGGATCATTTTCAGGGTAATAACCCTGGGATCTCATTTTACCATGCATATCATTCAATTCAACTTTGAATCCCTGAGAAATCGCCAGATAGTATTTTGCGTTGATACGCAAAAAATTCGCGACTGAAGGTTTGAATCTTTTTTTTGTATTTCCATCTATCAGCGTCCTGTCTGTTATAACAGGAAAGTCATAGGCTGTATAGAAACCAGTCTCCTGGTAACCGTTGGCAGACCTGATATTTTTGTAGTTGATTGTTCTGACCCGTACTTTACTATAACCAACAAGTGGTGAAGGGAACAAAGATTCTCCCAAAGGCTCTTCGGTATATCCCATACTGACAGGCCCAAGTACCGAGGTTTCCTCCGTATATTCTATGGGAAGTCTGAACGGATTTTCTTCACCTCCAATGCCCGGTTCCCAACTCGCAACTCCACTACTGATGAGTTGATCCATACCCAAAATGTTTTTTACCGTCTTGTAAGTATAGGACTGTCCATAAAGCGCAGTTCGCTGACCGGTCATTTTATTCCAGTTGTCGTAGATCGTAACCTGTTTGACCCGATATCCTCCGCCAAATTTTTGATATAAAGGAGAATTCAAACGAACATACGATCTGCTGGTGTCAATCTGCTGAGCCCAGACTTTTGTTCGCGCAGTGTTGTCAAAATTGGTAAACGCAGTAGTAATATTATCGGCCAGCGAAAAGATCATTTTTACAGCGGCAGCCACGTCAAGATTATCACCGACCTGAGATCCGGGATATGCTTTGGAAGGCAGATTTAATCTCAAAAATTGGATTGCTGCTTTGGTGAGTGGACTATAAGGACCGGGGCCATCGGCTTTTTGGTCAATGCCATTCACTTTTATCCAAATAGTATTTGGCTTGCCTGCTACCGTTCCGTAACCATTCAACGTATCCAGATCAGCGTAACAGGAAACGTATTCAGAACCCTTGCCATAGATATCAGTTGGCATCTGCACAAATAGTTTGAAATACAATTTTTTTACATCCGTCAAATACTTATTGAAAACATCCTGTTTAGTTGATACTGCACTGGGAACTGATACATATATGTATAAATTGTCCGTTGCACCCTTGTACAAAACCGGAGACGTAGTTGTTAAACCTGGTGCGGATCCAAGTCCCAGAATTTTAAACAGGGACATGGCTCTTTTATTTTGAACATATCCATAGTCGTCACTTTCGTATACAATTTTCATGGAACCGCCGGATGGCAGATAGATGGAATCAAGCGCCCATGCCCCAGCGTTCTGTGCAGCCATTGTACTATCCTGCAAAGCATAGGGATATTCTGTATTCGTAATCAGATTGCTTACTGTTGAGCCGGGGTTTTGCAATGGATCTTTATAGTTTCCCCAGCGGTCATAAGATTTTAGATTGTACCTTGGATTTTTTGCATTGTAACTGAAGACATATGGGTTCTGACGCAGTTTACCATTGTTGCCATTATAGGTAAACCAGATCCTCTTTAATGTCAGTTTACCTGAATCTGCAAGCACCGGGCTGTTAACTCCCTGGCAGAGTTCATAGGAATAGTCAAAATGGACTGTCTTAATCGGCTTTGCATTCGTGCCGTTAATCATGAAATCAGCCTTGCTGTAGAGATCAATTTCCTTGAGTCTTTTGGCTGAATTGTCGTTGTATTTCCTCCCCTGTTCATCTATCGCCATCATGTCCGTCCGGTTCTCGGTGACGAAAGTGGCGATCATGGTTTTCGATTCGATGGAGTGGAGATACCAGAGTTCCTTTTCTCCATAAGTATAACTGCCCCTATCATCGCGGGAATCAGTTTTCAAACCTTCATTTAAAGAAACACTATCCTTTACGTACGGAGCTCTCCATTTATAAGGATTGTCGATTCCATTTATTTTTGAATACTTGAATTTGATGGCGTCTCCCAGGTCATCGTCGGATATGCCATTTCCCGTAAGGTCTACATAATCCGGTGATACGATCCCAGTCAATAAAAAACTATGTGCATATGCCGGAATTTCCTCGCTGTTTAAATAATGGTCCTGTCCGTTAGGATTACGTGTCGTATTGTCAATTCCGTTTTGAAACTTCACGAGTCCGGTACTCAGATTTCCGTTCACCAGCCCATTGACGGAAAAAGTTGCCTCCTTCTGTCTGAAATTGTACACGGGTATTCCATAGACATATTTTCTTCCATCTGGATTAAGCACATCGATTTCCGAAATATGATTCGGTTTTCGATAAGAGGTGATCCGTTGTTCCAGTTTCAGATTGCTGTTAACTGTTACAACATCTTCCTGAGGCAGATAGTAAAACGGAGCTGCGACGGGTTTTAAGGATTGTCCCGGATATGACCATTGCAGTTTTGCAACAGCGTACCCTTTATATTCCACAAACTCGAGTTTAATTTTGTACATCTGGCCCGCCACCAGGTTGAGATGCACACTGTCAACAATAGCCGCATGACTGGACCATTTATTAATTACCAGGGAATCATTCAGCCAAAGACGGACACCATCATCACGGGTTGTAGCAAACGTATACTGTCCTGTAACAGGCGCCTTTATCCGTCCTACCCATCTTACGCTGAAATTGTCAGCAGGAAATGAAGGATTTCCACTTACTTTAGGCGCATTCTTCACCCAGTCATAATATATCGAATCGTCTATCTGATTATAGGAGCTCCCTGCGAGCGTGTTGTTTGGAAAATAAAATGCCTGAAGTCCATTTGCACCATTTGAAATGGTCAGATTAGAAAAACAGTTGGACATGCCAAACTGATTGGGTGTGTAATTTTCAATGTATTTTGATAACCCTACCGCATCGGCTTCCGTTGCATTCAGATAAGAAATCACCTGGGCCCGTTTATCACGGGCAGGCTTAGTTGCGTTTTGTGGTGTGATTAAACTTGAGCCCACCGGTTTTTTATTTCTGTAACGAACCAGGTAATTTGTGGCCTGAATTGTAGAACTGGAGATACCCGGCTGATAGAGACCTACAGTAACCACATCATCCCCGCCCAATGCATCGTAAAAACTTTTGGAGTTGATGGATTTCTCTCCGGGATTCCTGAAATAGGATGCTTCAAAACTCGTGTCGCTATATCTGAAATCCAGCATATTCCGCATGGTATTCTGATCCAGCCATGCACTGTTTTGCGTGAATGACTGACTGATATTCACATCAACGCCGGCATGTACAAGATCTCCAATACCAACATCTATGCTTCCTCCGGTTGAACCGTCCTTTGACCTTATGAAATGATCATGAACATATCCTATATCGCCGCGGTATGCACGAAACATACCACCCGTTCCTTCCCCTGATATGGAGAAGGCATCGTAGGTGTAAAAAGGAACAGCAATATTGGGTATGGGAGGGTTATCCCTGTATATCATTTCCTTTTCGCGGTTATAATCCTGCAGAGGATTTTTAGTTTTATTACCATCCTGAGAATAGAGATATCCATACGCGGGCAGAGACAGTAAAGTATCCTGCGGATCGATTTGCTGTTTGGAAACATACCCGCTAATAAAAAAGTTAGGATGCACAACAGTTGCTTCAAGTCCCAGTTTACCGGTAAATGAATATTGCCTGCTGGTAAAGGGCATCGTGATCGACGGCATCGCTGTCGGGGAAGCAAATGCGATAACAGATGAAAATCCGGTAGAAGTTGATCCATTGACATTTTTTTGTCCTACGACATTTCCTTCATCATCAGTAATATTCATCGATTTTCTATATGTCTGACCGATGCCAGCTGAAAGTTGCAAGCCTTTTATGCCATATCTGCTGTTATAGGGAAGTGATGTCGAAAAACTTCCATTCACATACTTATCATCGCCATCCTTTTGTGAAAATCGAACAGTAAATGAAGGTGCAATCGTTAATCCTTCCTGGGAGTTATTGTTGATGGAGAGTCCGCCCGAGAGGTGGCCGCCTGCACCGATCCCTGCATCAATACTTGCATTTACAGAATTCTCGAGTCCCCATCCCTTGTAGTTGTTGTAAAAAACTCCGAGACTGGCACCAAGTCCAATTGGCAAGCCGGTAATTTCCACATTTGCACCGCCGGTTACACCTATCGTTTTATTTTCTTTGACCCAACTTACTTTCTTGACGGAGTCTGCTCCATCAAAATCATCAGGCAGTCCGCGCAGATTCCTCGTAATGGTTCCCGGATTAATATTCCAGCCCAGTCCAACCCAGCTTGCTTCCTGGTCCATCGAAATGCCGCTTCGGTAGGAAATATTAACGGGATATCCCCCCACATCCATGAGTGGAATATTGTAGGAGAAATCGCCGGTAAATAAATCGACCATATTGTTGGCATTCGCCGAAGTAAATGCCTGCATTTCCGGCTGAGTAGGGCCAGGGCCAAAAAAAGCTTCCTTGTTTTTTGCAGTAGAAAATTTCTGCCTGGGCGGCGTTTCTTTTTCTTTCCAGTAGGGAGCAACTTCATTGCCATGAATATTCAAATCCCGCAACTCATGTGCTGTGGCGTTCATTGAAAAGTTCGCATTTGCAAATCCGTTGGAATATCCAACAATTGCTGCAGCTTTTACTTGTGAAGCAGACGCCAGCAGTTCACCATAAAAAATGATGTAGAACAGCAGGGCGGTTGTTTTTCTATACCGGCAAAGGGCTAATAACATCTCGGGGTTGTTTTAAATAAAACTTAATCTTGTCTTACGTACTCAAATTTTAAATACCAATGCTCCTGTTTAGCATTGACCAGTTCTAGTAAATACATGTGCTTATTGATCATATCGGGAATGGCCCTTAGATCCAGGTTCAGCAGGTTGTCTCCAAATCGCACGGAATATGCTGTCGAGTCGAGTTGGATCGGTGTATGCCTGCTTTTCGTTATATCAAAAATTTCTATCGCAATGGTATTTGTATTGGATTCTTCCTGATAAGCATACCTTAATATTCCACTGCAGGTAATAAATGATACCGGCTGTTCGCGGGAGACTTTTGCGTAATATGCCGACAGGATTTTCACTTTTCCAGAGACCGTGTCTTTCTTCAAACGAAATGCCCATGCCTCGCTGGTTCCTACCGGAGAGGAGTTATTTTTCGCTACGATTTGCCAGGCATAGAGTTTCGTACTATCTAACGCGGGAGCCGATAGCGGATATTGGAGATTCGTAGAACGGACATTCGGCTGATAGAGTAATGGGATATTTTGTTGAATGGCGTCTGCAGCAGACTGCGTGGGATTTACCTCTGCCAGATGAAAATCATAACTCAGATTGCTGAACAAACTATTTGGGGCTGGTGGTATCCAGATAAACATGGGCCTGGAATTATCAACATGTTCACTGTCGGCCGGGCTTACCAGCATAGGTGGTGAAAGGGGTTCAACCTGCACCTGGTCGCAGGCTTCATCCAGTGACTTTCCTGCATGCATGCCCGCACTCACCACAGAATAACAAAAATTAAAAACTCCAATCGGCAGGAAACCATTCGGATTACCGTCAACCGGATATGCCGGATTATTTGAAGTATAGCTAATCGGCATTACATCTGAACCACTGACCTGTTTTGCAGCAGGGGGAACAAAGAATGGTCTTGTCAATGCGGTAAATACAGTTTGATTGGTGGATACATCAGTGACGTTTAATTGTATTTGAATCGTTTGTCCGATACCTGTGTTGTTGATGAGTGAAAGGTTCCAGAGCTGACTTTTTACCGTAAGGCCAATCGGCGGCAGTTGTGGATTAATGGTAATCTGTGCACTGGATAATATGCACAAAAGAGATAAGGCTGAAGTAAGAAAATAATTTCTCATAATGAAATGATTATCGTGCTCATTTTTACCTGAATCGTTTGATAAATTGAATGTTGCCAAAATCATTATGTACAAGTACACCTGCGGTTCCTGGCAAATAACCCCGCTCCAGTGAAACAGATATATAGTCCATCGCTCCGATCTGATAGTTGAAGTTTAATACCTCCCCTACCTTATTTTCTACTTTGTTATAGTTATTCAATTTCAGTCCGAAACCAAAGGAGCCTTTACCTGAGAAAGCAAAATCAATTTCCTCTCCGGCTACATTCAGTGTATAGCGGGCACTCGAACTGCGGGAAAAATTCAAATTCCCCGTAAAATCCTTAAAGAAGAAACTTTGTTGAATGAGCAGATTTGTCGCATTGTAAAACACAAAAGATGTGTCAGTTCCACTATTATAAAATTTACTCAGCACGCCCGTACTGCTTGCCCTGATGGATCCGATTCTGTAATAGTGATTGATGTTGGCCGTCAGCGTCTGGAATTTATTCTCGACGATTTGCTGGCCGACAGCAGTATATTGAGACATCGGCATATAGCCAATGGAAACGGTTGGAAACCGGCGGGTACGGAAACTTGCGGTCACACTCGTAAACAGGGTGTTGCTTTTATAGTTTTGTATGATATAAGGGTTTGTGAAATCATTGGTTTTGACGGAAGCGGTAATATGTATTTTCCTATTCCAAAGGAATTGGTCGGCGCGGATATACCAGGTTTTTAAAGCGGCATTTGTCTGAAAAAAACTAAAGGATTGGAAATTGGAACCGGTGTACTTATACATTCCTTCGAGCCTGGTACCCGTCGCCGGAATATATCCGTATAGTTTTAGCGACATCGCTTTATTTGTCTTATCGGAAAAATCAAATCCACTACTCTGTTTCGCCGGAGAAAAATGGAAATCAGGTGAAAACGACTGTGCTACTTCCCCAACCAGATAAGAATAATTGTTTATCCTCACCTGGGTTTCGGCACTTATCCCTGTCACTGGAATGGTTGCCAGTGCGCCGGAACTGTCTGCCGCCGTGAACAACTGCTTTTTACCCTGATAGATCGACAATATGATATGATTGTCTTCAACCTTGCCGATGCCTGCCCTGAGCATATACATGTACTGCTTCGGTTTGATTGCACTATTCACAACAGGATCATTAAACCGGTAATCAATCAATCCCGCGCAAAACGCCAGGTAGTATCTGTTGTTATATTCAAGATTTACTCCTGTAAGACTGATATTTTTGGCCGTTAGCTCAGTGTAGTTGACTGGTGTTTTGCCAATAGAAAAATTTCGCACTCCCATCCACCAATTATATTGTTCCGGAACCGGTGTGTTTCTTACACCTAACCTCCTCAACGAATCTTCCATGGATTCTACTAAATCAGGATTTTGAACTCCGCCATTAAGCACGGCTTTGTAGCGTGCAATCAGAGACTTCAGCCGTTCGTAAATTCCCAGCAGAGAATCCTGTTCATGCTCTAATTTTAAAATGCCTGCCTTCTGTTCATTGTACATCTTTATGTACGCGCCGGCCAAAGCCTGTAAAGAATCCAAATTCCTTGCATTCACACTGTCTGGTAAAGAAGGGTTATAACTTTTTTGCGGAACCATGAGTGTTTCGTTCGCCTGAATGAGTTTCTGTAGCTGCAAAGGATTCTGAATCCAGGCTTTCAGGTCCATTAGTTGTTTCCTTTTCTCCGCCAGCGCCGTTTCTAATGAGGCATTTTTCAAACTGTCTGTTAATGAACCATAAAACTGTTTGGCTGAATTAGCAATCTGATTCCTGAATAGCGCTGAATTAAATACAATCTGGACGTCTGTGATATTCCGAAAATATTGAGAGTTGCTCCTGGTTATATAGAAATTGGCAATAAACGGCAGATACTTTTCAATACTGAAATTGATGTTTGCGTTAATGATATTCTGTGAAATGTTTTTTTCTGCGTATGGAGTGTCTGTACTCGAGTGATAGTTATAGTTGTAACCTATATAGCCGCCATCGAAACGAAAAAAAGGTCCTGAATTATGCAATAATTCCTGATAAGGATCCAATAATTTTCTGTTGATATTTGAATCCGGATGCAGGGAAGGTTTTTTAAATCCTATGCCCATTGATCCCGGTCCTACATTCAGGAGTTGACTTTCCTTTTGGTTAATACTTGACTTCAGATTCTTAAAACCGGTATCGATAAGCTTGACAGTTGAATCGAATATGCCTGCCGGATGAACATTAATCTTTAGAATGCTGTCATTCTTTGCCGTTGGAACCTGCGCAAGGCAAACCTCACTACTCAACAGCAGGATGCTTATGGCAGTTATGGTCATAAAAAGCAAATGCCAGCAGGTTAAAAACATGTATATGCTTTTTTTTTGCAAAGAATTTATTGCATTAGAGGATACCCAATTCAGATCTGTAATTTTCAGGCTGTACGAACAACAGGTAAGTTCTTCACCAACATTTCAACCGCGCATAATTCTCCCATCTAAAATTTATCTCTAAATTTTAGCACTTGGAACAAAAGTTCCTACTCATGCCTCAAAGGCATTTGCGCTTTTCTTTTTTTGTAACCTTATCGTGGATGGAATAGTAACTAAACCGTGCCCTATTTGCTCAATTAGCAATCAACTCGATTTTTTTCTAAGGAAGAGTTACTAAACAAAATCGTTGAGTTGAAGATACGCGTCGGGCTAATACAAAAAAATTTTTATTTTCTGAATTATTACTGACTTGATTAGCGACGGATTAATTTCTAAGTGATTTCACTTAGATCGATAAAAAAAACCGGTTCCAATAATAATTTTTCCGACATTTAAAATATGATCTTTCAAAATCCTTTACTGGCAAGACTTTCATC
>JBGPBW010000196.1:0-9094 GCA_041481385.1 Puia sp. | reverse complement strand
CCATAATGATAGCTATGTGTTTGGGCAATCTTGCCGGATTGATACTAATTTTCAAAGACTCCATGCCAGTTTTTGAAGGGGACGAAGGTAATTGTTAATGGCTAATTATTAATTGTTAATTGAAGAATTGGCCGATTTTGAAATTGCCTGGCTTCCCATAAAATTATGGTGACAGACACAATTCCCTGCTACTTCGCCGAAGGGCAGCGATAGGAACTCAGATTGAAAGAAAACAGAACCTGGGCAAAAAGGTAACCATCCGGCTGGTTTTTATACCCCCGTTGCCGTCCCTGGATTCCGATGGGCGGGGTTCCTGTTTCATAAGACCGGTCCTGGAGCAGGGCGGCCGGTGTCGGTGCAAAATCAGGTGCCGGTCCTGAAGGAAAGTTGTTAATACCAGCATAGGTCTTGCTCACATCATCCAGATAATCCGTTGTGGTAAAATTATATACCACTTCCACACCGATATTCATCCGTGGATTGAGGTTGTATTTATATCCGACACCCAGTGGAAAAAAAGCAGCAATATTATTATAAGGCTTACGTCCGTCATAACCAGCAGCCTGACCTTCCGTCCCCAGTTCCCTCAGATAATATTTCTGTCCTTCCAGGTAAGCATAGGGATCGAAGCTGAACATGCCGATACCTATAGTCAGATAAGGGGTAGACCGGTGATCACCGTCCCCGGGGATAAAGCGTAAAAAGTTAAAGTCACCCTGCAGGCCCAGCTCCCAGATATTGGTATTAAAGCTGAGGTTTCTTCTTTGAAAAACTGCATTCTGGGTATTGTAAACGTCTGAGTAACCCAATTGGGCAAACTGACCCTGTATCCTGACGGCAATATAATCTGTCACCTGTTTTCTGAAAAATATACCCACCGCCAGTTTCGGGGTATTAAAATGGTAATCGGGATTGAGGTCCCCAAAATACTGGGAAATCCCCGCAGATATACCGAATTCACCGACATATACGTAGCTATTGTCGGGCTGCGCAGCGGTCCGGAAAATAAAACAAAAAAATCCCAGCCCAACCAAGAAAAAATGCTTCATACCCACAAAATAATTGATATTCTTAACCTGTCCGACTAATTAACCTTTGCCTAACGATCCGAATTCCTATTTCTTATATGTAAAATGTTAATTCCGCTGATCCAGTCCCCAGGATAATTTATTTCTCAGGGTCTGGAGAAAATTATTTTCGTTTAGCCTTACCAGGGAGACATTAAATTTTTCGCGTCGCACGGCCAGCTGTACGTTTTTATCTACTATTTCTTTCCTGGAATCCAGCGCACAGAGAAAATTTTCAGCCCTGCCCTCCACTTCAAATGATATGATATTGTCATCAGGAACGACGATTGGTCGCACATTCAGGTTGTGTGGTGCTACCGGATTTATCACAAAACTACCCGATTCCGGAAAAACGACAGGACCCCCGCAACTCAGGGAATACCCGGTTGAACCGGTCGGTGTGGAAACAATCAAACCATCAGCCCAATATGTGTTGAGAAATTCTCCGTTTAAATAGGTATGGATCTTGATCATGGGTGAGGTATCCGTTTTATGGATGGCGAATTCATTCAAGCCATAAGGTACTTCACCGAACAGGGGTTTACTGGCATCCAGATGGATCAGCGAGCGTTCATCAGCCACATAAGTTCTGTTCACTAATGCCTGAACTGCTGTAAGCATATCACCCTTTCCGATACTGGCCAGAAATCCCAGCCGGCCAAAATTAATCCCGATAACCGGAATGTCTTTATCTCGCACAAATGCGATGGTATCCAACAATGTGCCATCACCACCCAGGCTGATCAGAAAATCAACTGATGCATCGAGGTCACCGGAATGCCTGAAAAATAACAGGTCCGGAGGAAATCGGAAAGACTGACTGATCCGCTCATAAAAGGGAAGGTAAAT
Source organism: Puia sp. (assembly GCA_041481385.1). Lineage (GTDB taxonomy): Bacteria > Bacteroidota > Bacteroidia > Chitinophagales > Chitinophagaceae > Puia. The sequence goes on along the minus strand of JBGPBW010000196.1, from coordinate 7,178 downwards.
AATGGGCTGAATCTGACGGCGATGGAGTTCATCCAGCAACTGCTGAACCTCGCCCCTTTCCGATTCTTCGATGATCCGGCTGTATATCGCTACTTTCATTTGCAAAAATTAAAAGTTGTCTCCTGTATTAAAAGTCGTTTCTGATATGAAAAAATAAACCTTTTTCTCCTAACTGGTTTACACTGTATTCTATGCGGAATACAAAATCATAAAAGGTAACCACGTCAAAACCTGCACCATAGGTGTACAACATCGTGTTCTGCAAACTGTTCAGGTTATTGTACCGGTTAAATACATACCCCAGATCCACATACGCTTTTGCATAGATTCTGAAGGGAATATGATCATGGGTTGTGTTGGGCAGGAAAGGTATGCTGAAATGTGCCAGTTCCCGCATGACCGTATTGCGGTCGAGGAGGAGGCCGACTCCGTCTACTACATATTTTTCCAGTCCCCGCATATAATAATCGCCATATCCCAGTAATTTCTGATTGAAAAAAGACTGCCTGAACGGAACCCTCAGTACTGCGAAATTATCAGATACGAAATACATTTTAGGTGCAAAGGAAACTGCTTCCGTCGAGCGTGCAATCAACTGGGTCATATTCATGTACGCGGTGATACCCCTTTGCAAAATACTGGTCTCAAAAAGAAATCCTTTGGTTGGATAAGGAACATAGTCAATATGATTATAGTTGACACTGTAAAAGAGTTCCGGGAAAAACAGGGAAAGCTGATTGTTTAAAAAGTAATTCGGGTTGTATACAAGAACGGAGCTGTCTATCCGAAGCTGGTTAAAACTTAGTCTGAAAAAATGTTTGGTCCTGATCGCCGGCCTGTAATAATACCGGAGAGCAAAAGTAGTTTGAGTTTGTAAATATTTGCCGGCATATTTTATACTATCCCGGTTCACAAAAACCTGCTGGTTGTTTGAGGTGATAACGTCTATCTCCTGTTGGCCGGAAACCAGGAATCCGCCACCGAATCCGTGAGTGAGGTTTTTACCGGTATTGGGATTGTCGTAAGCCATTTCAAATTCCCTTGAATAACCGGTGATGAGCCACACACGAAGATTATCATTTCTGCCGGTAAAATTGTATTGCGAATATTTCAGACCATAGTCAAAACGTGAAAGGCTATAGCCCTGCTGCGCCCAGGCTGTAAAGTTCCTGTCGACAGGCCGCACATAGGGAAGGGGAAAAATATACCAGCGTTCTTTTACATCTACATTAATATCTACGGCATAACCCCGAAATGCCCTAAGAGAAATGGTTACTTCATTAAAAAGGCGCGTGTTAATCAAGTGCTCACGTGCCTGTACAAAGTAACGGGTTAGCTGGTGTAAGGATAGTGAATCCCCTCTTTTAAATGGAATTTCCCTGTCGATAATATAACCTCTTGTCACTTTGTTGCCGCTGATGTAAATATCTCCTACAATATAAAGCCGGCCTTGTTCCGGCGAAATGATCAGAACATTGGGAGTGGGCAGGGTGTCTGCTACAGTTGCGGAAAGCGCGTAACGGTATCGTTGACGGATGACGGATGACGGTTCACGGTTGAATCGAGGGTCACCGGTTAATTCGGTTATAGCATAAAGTATTACGCGGTTGGCATGAAGCGTTCCAGGGAGAAAGCCAATCATCAAAAAAAAGAGCAAGAGATATTTATCCGTTTTTCGGATCATAGGCTTTGTCCAGAGGTCTTTACATGGATATCATGGGATGAATTAAATGCTCAGATAATTCATCAGGTGATTGTAATTGCTGCGCAATTCATTTTCATATTGTTCTTCTCCAAAATAATATTTGATTTTATATTCGTAACGTTGAAAAGTAGCGATGATATCAGACACTTCCAGCTTGTTGATGCGAAGGGTGATATAAAATGAGGCAGATAGCGGATCCCCGTAGGTGTTTAGCTGGGTTACCTGGGCATCGTTTGTCTCCACCAGTTTGATGATTTCAGAAAAAGCAAAATTTACTCTGTCCATTTCCAGAACGATGATGGCTCCGGGATCACCGGCACCGATAATCCTTTCTGTATGCCGGAGTAAATCCTGCGCTGTAATGGAACCAAGAAATTCTGACTCTGCACCGAGCACCGGAATAAGTGTCAGTTGAAATTCGCTGCAGATATGCAGGGTATCGAGAATATGGGCAATGCCCTGAACCGATACCTGGCTGAAGAAAGATTGCAGGCTACTGATGGGTGCCTCATCAGAAGCAGCATCCAGAAGGTCGTCTTCACAGATGCATCCCAGTAATTTATTTTCGGAAACAACCGGCAAGTGAGTCAGGTGCTGATCCGTCATGATTTCTTTGGCGAGTTGCACGGTATCTTCCAGGCGGAGGGCCGGGATACCGGCCGATAAAATGTCAAGGTTTAACACAGCAAGGGTTTTGGTGATAAGATCTGATCTGTCTCATGCCACTGCTGCAGGTTCGTTTAATTTGGTCAGAAACTGATATAATATCCTGTTGAATTCGGAAGGAACCTCCATCATTGGCGCATGTCCGCACTTATCAATAAAATGCAATTCACTATGGGGAATCAATCGCTGGAATTCCCTTCCCACAAAAGGGGGCGTAATGCTGTCATTTGCTCCCCAGATCAATAACGTAGGTTGTTGGATTTGATTGAGTTCTTCTCCAAGATTATTTCGGATGGCACTTTTGGCCAATGCGATGATCTTAATAGCTTTTATACGGCTGTTTACGATTTCGTATACTTCGTCCACCAGTTCCTTGCTAGCAGTCGCCGGATCATAAAAAGTCAGTTCCGTCTTCTTTTTGATGTATTCGTAATCCCCGCGTTTGGGATAACTGTCTCCCATCGCGCTTTCAAATAACCCGGAGCTGCCAGTCAGAATGATGGATTTTATCCTTTCCGGATGTTTAAGCACGTGCAGGAGTGCAACATGACCACCCAGTGAATTACCCAGCAGGTGTACATTGCGGTAATTGCGGTGTTCTATGAATTTGTAGACAAATTTCTCCAGGCCTCCGACGGAAGTGTGTAATATATCCAGATCAAATAACGGCAGCATGGGAACCACCACCTTACAATGTTTCCGGAAATATTCAATAAGGTCCACGAAATTGCTGAGTGCGCCAAATAAGCCATGCAGCAATACCAGGGGTTCTCCCTCGCCTTCTTCAATGTACCGGAATTTATCCGCCTGTTTGATATCGTACTGCATCGAACTATTAAAAGTTATCCAACAAAATAATCGCTAAAATAAACGATTTACCGCAAAAATCACGGCTTTTAAAACCTTAATAATCTTTTCATTACAAATGTACGACAACAGGATTAACCAGCTATTGTATGTTAGGCTTTGAAGGATTCCGTTATGAACCCAGTTAGTCCTAACGGATATCGCGTGCAATTTTATCAAAAAAACCTTCCAGGGCCGTGAACATATCCTGTCCGTATGGAATAAATCCGGTGATAAAGCGAATAACCGCCGGACCAAAGGGTGCAACCAGTGAATAAAAATACGAATCGCTTACTGCCTGTTTGCTGATGAACGGGGTCTTGGTGCCATAGAAGAGGATAATGCTGTAAATGGAAACATAAAAAATGATAAATAACAATATGCCACCCAATTTGTTCAGCCATTCAAGCAGAACCAGTTTCACCAATTTCTCCAAAAGGCGTCCAGCCCATCGTATTAATAAAACCACTAAAACAAAAACCAGAATAAATGCGACTATGGGCAGCCAGCGACTTGACATGTGCAGGTCCGCCTTCATATGCGTAGCCAGGACGGCCGACAGTTTTACAGCCGCAGCAAGACCAATCAATCCGCATATCATTGAAAACAGGCCGAGAATCAGCCCTTTTCTCCATCCCTGCACAATAGCCAAAAACAAAATGATAAAAAAAATGATGTCGATCATATCCTACTAAGATAGCGCACTACATGCTTTTCCAAAAATGGGATAAATCACAATTATTTTCAATAGCACTTGCATTTCTGAAATCTGTTGCCAATCTTTGTTACAGCAACGACGATCTAACCAGTTGCCACTTGTTGATTCGTATCCAATCTCCCACTGAGTTATTTACTGTACAATTATCGCTTGTTAATTTTTAGACGTTTTCCACTCCTTTGAATTACGTGTACCCAATGCCTTGATCAGCCCCGATCAATCCGTAATTTATTTCTTTACATACCTAAAACATGCATTATGAAAACAATTTCTACTTTTGTTTCGTTGTTTTTAATTCTGACCACAGCTGTCACCAGCGCCGTTCTTTACCTAAATGAACATATCGCTCTCTCTGCTGGCCTCTGTGTAATCTGGATCATTTCTCTGACCTATTGGATCGGTTCTGCTGTCGGAATGCAGTTGATGGACCAGAACAAACAAGTTGCGCAAAACGCTTAAAAGCCCGGGTCTAACGGGCAATGCCTGATACATAATGATGGTCAAGGCATAAAAAAAATTGCACGGGCTCTGGCCCGTGTAATAGAAAACTTCTCTATATATTTTTGGAAGGTTAAACTGCGGTATCTGGTGGATAGCGGATGGTAAATAGAAACTTACCATCTGCTATCTGCTCCAATTGTTTTCTCCAAAATTTTTACTGTCTGTTACTTGGTCCAAGCAGGCCTGTTGCCGTTTTACATTAATGTTTTAACACTTTATACTCTACCCTCCGATTGATCTCCCTTCCGGCAGGATTATCTTCTCCATCAATTGTTTCGGGAGCAATCGGGCAACATTTCCCCATCGCCTTTCCTTCCAGCTGCTTCGGCGATACGCCCTTACTGAGCAGGTAATGAATACAAGCATTTACCCTGCGCCTGGCGAGACCCAGATTATACTTCACGCCACCTATGCCATCTGTATATCCTTCAACCAGGATAACGGTATTGGGAAATTCATTCAGAATATCTGCAAGTGAATCCAATTTATCCAGTGTATACTTGTTAAGCGCTGCTTCTTTATAAGCGAAATTACCGACATGAGATGATCGTTCGAGTGACTTCAGCAATTGTTTGAGTTTATTTTCCGGATATTCAATCTGTTTCATACAGATGGTCTCATTCACAAGGGAATCTTTGCCCGGATGCGTTTTCAGATTAAAATCCAAATTGGCAGGTTCATATTCGGGTCGTGTAGCAAGGATTTTGAAATGAGCGGAATTGTGTAATAATATAGCATACCTGCCAGCTGAATCCACATTATATTTACCCAGAACACGATTCGGATGGCGCAGATCAGTAACCGTCAGAGCGACATTTGACAATGGCTCATGTGTTTTGCAGTCTACTACGGTACCATTTACAAATTGGGAATTATTTTCTTTAACTGCAAAAAGTGCCAGGCAACACTCGGAAGACCTGTCTGAACTGATCCAACCCGTATTCCAGACATCATCTTCATCCGTTCCCACATAGTACAGGTCATCCTTGGAAGAATTTAATGGTGCTCCTGCATTTTCAGGTTTCTCCCAACCGTTCAGGCTAAAATTGCCTTTAGCATAGTAAATATCAAATCCACCCATGCCCACACGTCCATTACTGGAAAATACAAGTGTGCGTGATTTTTCGTGCAGATATGGCGCTTCCTCATCCCCGGCACTGTTGATTACGTTTCCGAGATTCCTGACCTGAATGGGTTCCATGCTGCTGTCCATCAATGAAGCCCAGAGGTCATATCCTCCGGATCCGCCTGGACGGTCTGAAGAGAACAACAAATAACGTCCGTCTTCAGTAAGACTGGGTTGTGCACTATTTGAACCGTCCACGTTTATGGGATCTGATGCCTTGACTGGAGTTGACCAGCCCTTGCCATCCCATCGGCTTTTATAAATCGAGGACTTGGTCTCATTATTTTTCTTGGTCCATCTTGTAAAAAACATAGTCTTACCATCATGACTAAACGAAGCCATCCCCTCGTGTGCGCCTACTTCCGATGCAAAATCCATTGGATCTGCATCCTTTAGAGGATTTTCAGAATTCATGGATTCAAACAACGTATTCAAATAGTTTTTCCCACCGGTTTTATCGGTTTCCTCGGTTATGCCTGTAAAAACAAATCCATCTGCTCTTTGAACCAACGCATAACCGGATGCAGGATCTTTCCCTTTTACTTCATTTAATGTAAACTGGTCATTTACACGCTCGGACTGCTGTTGTATAAATTTCAGGTCCTCTAACTCGCGGTCTGCACCAAGCAACAGATCATCCATTTGAGTATGTTTTTCCAGAAAAGCTGTAATCTGTACCAATGCTTCCGCATAATGCTGGTTGGCCCGCAGGGTAACAGCGTACCAGTACTGTGCATCGGGATATGCTTTTCCGGAAAATCCTACAGCTTCTTTGTAATATTTTTCTGCTTTCTGGTAATCATTGATCATACGGTAACTCTCGGCTAGTTGATAAACGGCTTCCTGATGCGGGTCCATATTGGTTTTACCTTTCACTTTTTTTTCAATGGCAAAGGGAGTGGAACGGGGCCTTGAATTTTTTTCAGTGGCCAGATATTTCTCAAATACCACCGATGCTTCATAATAGTTTTTGGCTTTAAACAGGTTTTCAGCCTGATTAAAATAACCGGTGCCTGTTTGTGCATGGCTCCTGGTCAGGGTCATAAACACCCCCAGGATCACTACCAGACATCTCTTATATGGTTTGGTATTCACCATGAAAAATTTTTTATAGGATTTGATTTTTATTCATATCAAAAGCGTGGGCACCAGAATCTGGGTACGCCCGTATTGGATTTTCTTTTACCTACATAAGAAATAGAAATTTCAAGACTGTTGCCTTTGCTTCCGGCAGCGGACTTAGCGGATGCATCGACATCATAACTTACACCGAACGTCAGACCCTTGTAATAAAATCCTGCGAATGGCGTAATCGCATCACTAATGCGATAATAAGCCCCGAACATCACGTCTGTATTTTCATTAGCATATGCCTGGAAATATACACCACCCATTCTTTCCTGTGCGTCACCCTGTTTCATGTATATGGCTGTGGGTACGATGGTCAGCTGGTCGGACGCATTGATCCGTACCCCAGCCTGTGCGCTGTAGCGCACATTAAGTTTGGACTGATTCTGATCCGTTAAAAATGGATTTACCGGCTGGGTGATGTGATAAGCCGAAATTCCTCCAAAAACACTTGCAGTCTGATTCGGAGTGGCATCGTAGTAAGCAAT
>JBGPBW010000195.1:0-9100 GCA_041481385.1 Puia sp. | reverse complement strand
GGTCTGGGTGTTACCCTGGTCAGTGAACTCGATGAACAAACGATCAGGTCCCAACAAATGCATCTGGCACAGAAACCGCAAACGGTTTCAGACACCATCCCCTGGCCAATGGGGGATAAAATAACAGACACTTTCCCAGAGGCCATTGACAGTATAAAATTGCAATCGGCCATCGGGCATATTTTTGCCGAGAAGGATACGATTTTGCCAATCCGGACCAGGTCTGTTGTGGTTTTATATAATGGGCAATTGATTGCAGAGCGATATGCGGATGGGTTCAATGCCCATACCAAACTGGCGGGCTGGTCGATGACCAAAACTGTTTTCAATGCGCTGACCGGTATACTGGTGAAAGAGGGTCGGTTGCGTATAGAGGATCCCGCTCCTGTAGCTGAGTGGCGCGATAACCATGATCCGAGACATAACATCACCCTGACAGATTTGCTTCAGCAACGCAGCGGACTGGAATTTGAAGAAATATATTCGAAAGCGAGCGACGCCACCCGAATGTTATTTGAGAAAGCAGATATGGGCGGTTTTACCGCATCGCATCCTTTAAAAAATAAACCGGGTGCCGTATTTTATTATTCCAGCGGCAACACCAATATATTATCGCGTATCATCCGGCAGACACTCGGCGACTCGCTGTATTACAGCTTTCCCTATCAGCAATTGTTTTATAAACTGGGCATGTACAGCGCCGTCATTGAACCTGATGCATCGGGCACATTTGTCGGATCTTCTTATATGTATGCCACAGCCCGAGATTGGGCGAGGTTTGGTTTGTTATATCTGAATGATGGTGTGTTCAATAAAGAAAGGATCTTACCCGAAGGCTGGGTAAAACAAAGCACGAAGCCCGAGCCTGCAGCTCTTCGGGGTTATGGATTTCAAATATGGCTGAATACCGGAAGCGATACGGCCATAAAACATTTTCCCGATGCGCCCGGAGATTTGTTTTACGCTGATGGATTTGAGAGCCAGTTAATTTTTATTATTCCTTCTAAAAACCTGGTGGTTGTCCGGCTCGGACTCACACAACATAATAATTTCGATGCGAATTCTTTTTTGCGGGAACTCTTAGCCGCTTATAAATAGTGTAAAGCGCTTCCACAGTATCCATAATCTCCTTAATAAATTTTTTTACCGCCATTTTCCCTACGGCGGTTTCTTCGCGACATAATAAATTGCTCCGCTACTTCTTTAACGTTAAAGAATTACTAACGTGCAACCCGCCTGAGAAAGATACCGTTCATAATGGATAGGGTCTTTAACTAATCAATTCTAAAACTTAATCTTTGAAAATGAAATCTGAAAAAAGTTTATTCATTACTGCGTTGATAACGGCTTCGGTAATGATCATGGTGGGTTGCAGTAAAAGTTATAATAATACGACAACCCCACCACCACCTGCGGTTCCTGCGGGAATACAATTGAGCACGAGCGCCACACTGGGGTCTTACCTTACTGACAACCAGAATCATGCGCTGTATTTTTTCGCAAACGATGCCAGTGGTCAGGATAGTTGCACCGGTGGTTGCGCAGCTCTATGGCCTCCGTTTAATATTGATCAACTGGCAGCCGCTCAACTGGGCACTGGTCTGAACCTGTCAGACTTTGGAACGATTACTTCAGCCGAAGGAGCAAATCAGCTTACGTACAAAGGCTGGCCCCTGTATACCTATGCTCCTTCATCGAATGGAACCAACACGCCTGAAGCGGCGGGACTTACCAGCGGGGATGGTATTGCCGGTAAATTTTTTGTAGCAAAACCGGATTATACCATCATGCTGGCCAATGCACAGTTGATCGGCCTTGATGGAAAGGATTACACCTCCACCTATACCGAAGGCATTGGTAAAACATTGTATTTCACAACAGCTTCGGGTGTTACATTGTATACGTTTTCCAAAGACAGTGCCAACCATAATAAATTTACGAAAGCCGATTTTTCCAATAACACAGTTTTTCCCATTTATGATACCAGCAGTATTGTGGTTCCATCCAGTTTAAGCAAAACAGATTTTTCACAAACTCAGGTATTTGGAAAAACGCAGCTTTCTTACAAAGGATGGCCTTTATATAATTATAGTCAGGATAGTACCAAACGTGGGTTAAATAAAGCAGTCAGCTTTCCGGTACCCGGAATCTGGCCGGTTGCTGTGGAAGGCGTTACCCATGCTCCGGCTCCACTATAAATGGTTTATCATAAATAGCTAGTCATTCATTAATCCGTACCCTTTATCTCTTGGTACCGGTTCAATCCCGGTACGACCTTAATCCCCTGTAATCAGGGGATTAAGTCATTTTATTCAATTCCTGATCCGATATGCAACATTTTATGTATTTTGTTTTTAGAACGTTTTTGTTTTTGCTATTTTAACCACATGAAAAAATTACCCCTGGTATTTCTGCTGATCATTTCATTTAAAGCCCGATCGCAGGAAAAAGAATCATTTTATATTTTTGATGCCAATTGGAAACCCACTAAAATTCAACCTGCCGATTTTTTTCTTGATACCCAGCAGGTAAATGACAGTTGCTGGCAATGGGACTATTACAATTATATGGGCCCCCTGTTAAAAACTGAACATTACCAGGACAATGAAGGCAAAGAACTGAATGGTGTATCATATTATTATGATAAAAAGGGATCTGTTGATTCGATGACTACTTATTCCAGGGGAAAGAAAAACGGCGATTCATGGAAGTGGAGTGCCACCCCGAAAGCCAGGATGACATACCGTTATCTGAATGACTCTCTCGTTGAGTTTATAGACCCCTCCAAGTCGAAAAAAGATTCTGCGGTTACTTACAAAGATGAAAAGGAGTCAGAATATCCAGGTGGACCTGGAGGCTGGGCACGTTATCTGAATAGGAATCTGGAATACCCGGAGCGGGCGCAGCAGGCAGTAATACAGGGAGATGTGGTTGTCCAATTCATTGTAGACAAGAATGGCAACGTGATCAGTCCATTTATTTCCAGGTCCGTTGAGTATTCCCTGGATGAAGTATCACTCAAAATTATAAGGGAGTCAGGAAAATGGGAACCTGCCTTTCAAAACGGTCACAACGTAAAATCATACAAACTCCAGCCGATCAATTTCAGGTTGAAATAACTACCGGCAGTCATTTGCTACCAGCTGCCTGTAAAAGGGTTTTACGGAATTCTAGGTACCTTTCCAGTGAATGAATAACCGAAATCGGGTTCTACGATGGAAGAATCACTCTATAAACGGATGGGAGGATATGATGCCATTGCTGCCATTACAGATGATTTCCTTTCAGCATTGGTAAATCATCCTCAAATGAAACGATTTTTTTTGGGGGCCAGCGAAAGCACGCGCACCAGGAGAAGGCAGTATATCGTTGATTTTATCTGCAACAAGACCGGCGGCCCCTGTGCTTATACCGGTCGCACTATGAAAGATTCACATAAAGGATTGAATATTTCTGATAGTGACTGGGAAATTTTGTCTGGTTTATTCGAACAATCGCTAAGAAAATATGGATTGGCTGAAAAGGAATCCGGGAATCTAATGGATTTCATAACCTCACTTAGGTCAGATATACTGGAGAATTCCTAAGTTTCAGGATTATGACCCATACAACATCTGGCTATTCATCATGGAGCAGTATCCAAAAATATATTTATACAGAAGAATTGTGCAGGCAAAACTGTTCATTGATGAACATTTTGCTGATAACCTGGACCTGCATAATATTTCCGACGAAGCCTGCTTTTCAAAATTTCATTTCATCCGGTTGTTCAGGAAAATCTATGGCAAAACACCTCACCAGTACCTCATTGCCGTGAGAATAGAAAAAGCGAAAATGTTATTGGGAAAGGATACTCCGGTTTCGGAGGTTTGTTATACCGTCGGCTTTGAGAGTATTTCTTCTTTCAGCGGACTTTTCCGGAGACTGGTTGGTCTGTCTCCCTCAGCATACGCGCAGGATCAGCAGGAAATAAAAGCACGTATTATCAAAACGCCCCTCCGGTTCATACCTGGTTGTTTCGCGGAGCGAAACGGCTGGACAAAAAAAGCAATTTTGAAGAACTGATGCTGTCGATCATTGTTGAACTTGTGCCATCAACGGTAACAAAAAATACAAACAATGATTACAAGAATGAACCACGTGAGCATTTTCGTCCTGAACCAGGACAGTGCTTTTGATTTTTACGTAAATAAACTCGGGTTTAAAGTGCATACGGATGCACCCATGGGTCCGGGTATGCGTTGGCTGACGGTTTGTCCGCCTGAACAACCTGATCTGGAAATTGCACTGATGGCCATTACCGAAGGCATGATGTTCTCCAAAGAAACTGCAGAACAAATGCGTGAACTGGTCAGGAAGGGAACCTTCGGTTTCGGCGTGTTTGAATGCAATAATATTTACGCGACTTACGAAGAATTAAAAATGAAGGGTGTGGAATTTACCAAAGCACCGAAGGAAGAATTTTATGGCATTGAAGCATTGCTGAAAGATGATTCGGGAAATTGGTTTTCCTTGGGACAAAAAAAATAAAAGGAGTCATGGCAACGACCTCAGGGATTCCACTCCCCGCTGATCACGGATTCCAGCAGTCGCGGATTATCGGCTGAAAGTGGTGGAAGCCAGATACCCATCTCTTCACGATTCCACCAGTTTCCCTCCGGATTATCCGGCTGCGCAAATCGATAGCGATATAATACAGCCCTGATAAACCGCGGAGGTTTGTCAGGAAATGGATTTTCGTCGAAGAGGCCCTCAGCACCAGGATCGTTGTGCAGCAATTTCGATATGAGATTTACCGTCCATGGATATTCCTCTGGCGTAGACATGGCAGCGAACCACATCTGCCAGTCCAGCCTTAACTGATACGGTGCAACCTGAGGCGGACGTTTATCGAGTTCAACAGGAAGACCTTTGTATATATAGGATTTCCAATGCGCATTTTCATCAGGTTGTTCGTCTGAAGTTCCTTCGAATACAACGTTCAGTCGTTCCCGTCCCACAGATCCGAATGCGCCATATGTATTTACGAGATCAATGGGATCGAATGAGGTGTTCATGATCTGCCGTGGCGACAGCATATTGAACACAGGCTGTATACTCAGCAGTGCGATCACTGCAGTAATGATCCATGCTGTAATGATCATCGGTTTTGATGGCAGGGCTTCGGCTTCTGCTTTTTCCGCCCGGATCACCAGTTTATGCGGAAGGATCCGACGCCAGAAGCCGTCGTCGAAACAGGCCAGTGCAGGCACAATGGTCAGCCAGTTGAGAAAAGATAAGTTACCACTGAATACAAGAATGATTTGTAAGAATACAATCACGGCGCCCGCGATATGACGGGCAATACGCGGATAGAAAATAAACCAGGGCGCAATAAGCTCCGCCAGGAAATTATACCAGACGCCGATTTTTAAAATGATACGCGGCAGGAAATGAAACCACCGGCTTAGCGGACCGGCCAGGGGCTGCGTCTCAAAATGATAATAGAGTGCTGTGCCGTTCCGCCATACTTCATCGCTGCGGATCTTGATCATGCCAGCGCCAAACATGATCCGGAAAATCAGCCAGCGAAATAACACGATCACAGGCATCGGTGGTGGGCGCTTCGGGAACGGACGCATGTCCAGCAGGGGACAAAGAAAGATCGCGAGAAATCCCGTTTCAAGTAATTGGATCTCCCAGCCGTATCCATACCAATCCTGGCCGACGTGCACGAAAGACATGTAGAGCATCCAGAGCACAGCGAGCAGCAGGGCATTTGCATATCCTGCAACAACAACGCAGGACAATGCGAATCCAATCCAGGCCACCACGATCAAACTGTTATCTGAATGAAAAAACCAAAAGAGTGAGGGCAGTCTCGCAAAACTTGCACCGCGTGATCCGAGTGCATCACCCACACGCTGCAGAAAAATGCCTACAGGCAGAATCCCGTTCGCGCCAATCAGTGGAATGATTTGATTTATGGCCACAAGAAACCCCACTGCATAGATCACTCCCAGCAGGCGAAGAATGACAAAGCGGGTGAGCCAGTAAGTAGGACGAGCCATGAGATCTGTTCAGAATAAAAACTATTGATTGACCAATGCTTTAAAACGGGGTTCATCACGGACGGAATCAAAGTCAGGATCGTGCGAAATCCATTTGGTATTTCCATATCCCTTGCTGAAAGCTGTTTCCAGGATAGAGAGCGCTTTTTCCTTTTCACCATCGAGTGCAAAAAAAGAGGCAGCATTAATTAAAACGCCTGCATCTTCAGGGTATAATTGCAGCGCGCGGTTCATCCATTCATAGGCTTCTTCTCTTTCTCCGATTTCGAGCAGTGAACTGGAAGCAAAAGAAAGCACCCTTCTGTCGGTGGGGTTGAGTATTAGTTGTTTTCGGGCTTTGATGATGCCCTCTCTGACGATTTCCTTTGATTCGTCCTTTTTTCCTAGTGCACGCAAAGCCTGTGCACGTAACAACACGCTTTGGTAATCTTCCCGGCGAACCTCTGACGCTTTTAGAAACATGTCTGCCGACTTTTCCATCAGACCCTGCGCAAAACAGGCCCTTCCGTATAAATAATAGGCATCAAAGGAATTTGAATTTAACCGGATGGCTTCGGTAAATTCCTGTTCGGCTTCATCATATCTTTTTCCAAGCGTGAGAACAAATCCGCGCGATATATGACTTTCCGCCAGGTTTGGTGCCAGTTGTAATGCTTTAAGACTATTTTTCTCCGCTTTTGCCAGATCAGATTCTTTTCTTCCCTCCCATTCAAATAACCAGGAAAGCGTATCGGCAAGTCCGGCATAAGCGAGTGCGTATTCTGAATCCAGCGCTATCGCTCTCTCAAACATGCCAATGGCTTCAACCAGGAATAATTTATGAAAAAGCTGACGACCTTTCAAAAAATATTCGTAGGCTTCTACCACGGTTTCCGGGCGCCGGATCACGGATTTTTCTTCATTCGTCAGATAGCCTTTAAGTGCGGTGGCTACATGCTGTGCAATATCATCCTGGATGGAAAAGATATCTTCCAGCTCACGGTCGTACCGGTTCGACCACAGATGAGAACTATCGGAAACCCGTATCAGCTGAATGGTAATCCGCAATCGGTTTCCTGATTTTCGCACGCTGCCCTCCAGCAGCGTCGTGACATCAAGTGCTTTGCCAATTTCTTTTACATTTGGATTTTTACCTTTAAACGAAAAGGCTGAAGTGCGGGCGATAACCCGAAGGTGGCTCAGCTGCGCGAGTGCATTGATGATCTCTTCCGAAACCCCGTCGCAAAAATAATCCTGCTCCGGGTCGTTGCTCATATTGGCTAAAGGCAGCACAACAATACTATTCTCAACGGATTTTGGGTCGGGCCGTATAACAGACGCATCGGTGGTTGAAGCAGGCAAAATAACTTCATATACCCGGACAGGTTCTTTTACATTCTTCAAGAGTTCTTCCTTAATGAATCTCGTATTGATTCCGGGTTTATTGGACACATTGAGGTATACGGATTCGGAAATATAAATGGTTCCCGGATCGGAGATGGCCTGTATCCGCGAAGCGATATTTACACCGTCTCCGAATACATCTTCGTTCTCAAAAACCACTTCACCCAGATGAATTCCGATCCGCAACTGGAATCCTCCGGCCGACTGACAAATTTCCTGTATCCTGATCGCAGCATACACGGAATCCGATGCATTAGGGAAGCTGGCGAGCAAACCATCGCCCAATTCTTTTATGCAGCGTCCATGAAAAACTTCAATGACTGGCTTTTGTAGTTCCCTGTTTTTTTTTAAAATGTCAAAGGCTTTTTGTTCATCGGCACCCATCAATGCCGTATAACCGACAATATCGGTAAACATAATGGCGGCGAGCTGACGGGAAGATGACATAGATCCGTAGCTGGTTATTAATAAAAACTCAATACTGGTGATGTCCCTGACTATACCGTGCAGGCAGATCATCTTTTTTGATCGTCACCTGTTTCCCGACCATTTTCCCGTTCCGGAATGTATTGGCGGTGACCTGCGTAGCACCAAACGGGAAACTGATCGGCTCACCGGTGTATTTTGGATACCAGGGATCGGGGTTGGTGCCGTCGAATGTATAATATATATCCAGTCCTTTTATTTCTGACGATATTTTTAACGAATAGGTCCTGCCGTCTTTATTCTTCACCGGAGTATAAATCACATTGTATGCACTGCGCGCATACTTTATTCCTGCAGCATCCAGTCTGGGAAACTGGGCTTCCATTTTTTCGATAAAATGATCCCAGTTGCGATCAGCCTTCGGGCTCCAGTACACTTCGGCTAGTGCGAGTCCCCTGGGCCAGGTCATATATTCGGCCTGTCGGAAATTATACACTCTTTCGGTCCAGAGATTGCCCTGTCCGCCAAGAATCATTTTTTCATCCACACTGTCCGGCACGGGATCGTATGTGTAGGAGTCTGTCAGCCTGCAGATGCCGTAGGTCGTGGGCTCCACGCTGGTTTCGCCCTGGTAGAGATCCAGGTAACAATAATCCCAGGGCGTCATCACCACGTGGTGATTCATTTTCGCTGCTTCGATACCGCCCTTCATGCCCCTCCAGCTCATCACAGTAGCTTCCGGCGCGAGGCCACCCTCCAGAATTTCATCCCAGCCAATCAGTTTTTTCCCCTTGCTTTTTAAAATAACTTCTATCCGTCGCACAAAATAACTTTGCAGTTCATCCACATTTTTGAGGTGCTCATCGGCCATGCGTTTCTGACACTTGGGACAATCGGCCCAGAATCCTTTGTATGCTTCATCACCGCCCACATGAATGTATTCGCAGGGGAACAGCGCTGCCAGCTCGGTGAATATCTTATCCAGCATAGCAAAAACGGAATCGTTGCCGATACACAAGGCATTATCATCCCGCGTGGGATTGCGGAAACCAGCATTTACACTATAGGGCAGCTGCGTGCAGGAAAGATTTCCAAAAGCTGCGATGAGGGCCAGGCTGTGCGCCGGCACATCAATTTCAGGAAGAATGATGATGTTTCTTTCTTTTGCATAACTGATCATATCGCGGATATCTTCCTGTGTATAGAATCCGCCATAGGTTGATTTTTAATATGCAAGAGCC
>JBGPBW010000194.1:0-9186 GCA_041481385.1 Puia sp. | reverse complement strand
GAGTATGGGAGTATGGGAGTATGGGAGTGTGGGAGTGTGGGAATAAAAGTCCAGACTTCCAGACTCTCAGACTCCCATACTTAATAAATAGTGAAGTCGCAAGTTAGCTCGAAGTGTACAAGTGCGGATTATTTCTCTCAGCTTCTTCGATCTCAGTATAGTCTGAAAGAATATCGGCTTTGTTTTTTCCTACGCAAACGTCATGTTCGAAATGAACAGACACGCTGTGGTCGGCCGTACGTACGGTCCATCCGTCGGCTTCAGTAAATACTTCCCGTTTACCGAGGTTAATCATTGGCTCGATAGCCAGAATCAGACCTTCACGCAATTTGACGCCGGATCCACGTTTTCCGTAATTAGGCACTTGTGGATCTTCGTGTAAACTTTTACCAAGTCCATGTCCCACCAGTTCACGGACAACACCGTATCCATATTTTTTTTCCGTATGTTCCTGTATGGCGAAAGATATATCACCAACCCTGTTACCGGAAATTGCTTTTTCTATGCCTTTATAAAGAGATTCTTTGGTCACCCTGATCAGTTGGGCTATGGCGGCACCTGGATTTCCAATAGCAAATGTATAGGCATGATCGCCATGGAACCCATTCTTATATACTCCGATATCGATTGTAATAATATCACCTTCCTTCAATGGGGTTCCATTGGGGAATCCATGTACCACTACATCATTCACTGAGATACAGGAATTGAAAGGATATCCATTATATTTTAGAAAGGAAGGACTGGCGCCGTGATCGCGGATAAAATCACCTATGAATGTATCCAGGGATGAGGTTGTAATACCAGGCCTGAGCAGTTTGGCGGTTTCCGTAAGTGTTTGACTAACCAACAGACAGCTTTCCCTGGATAATTCTATTTCGGCTTTCGTTTTATAATAAATCATCCTAGATCACCGCATTGGTAACCGACTGACGGCCCTGGATACGGCCGGACTTCATAAGCCCGTCGTACTGACGCATCAGCAGCTGGGTTTCGATCTGTTGGAGCGTATCCAGGATAACCGCAACCATGATCAGGAGAGAAGTTCCTCCGTAGAATGATGCGAAGCTCTGGGTAACGCCGGCACGCTGGGCGAATCCGGGAAGGATTCCCACGATGGCTAATAATATTGCTCCCGGTAAAGTGATTTTATCCATCACCGATCCGATAAAATCGGCAGTTGGCTGTCCGGGTTTTACACCGGGCACAAATCCATTATTCCGCTTGAGGTCGTCTGCAACCTGTTTTGGATTAAAGATCAGCGAAGTATACAGGAAAGTAAAACCGATCACAATGATCCCGTAAAAAATCATATGGATATAATCGCGCGGATCGGAGAATATTTTAGAAATACCTTCTTTGTTTTCAAAACTGGTATAAGAAATCAATGTAGGCAGGAACATGATGGCCTGGGCAAAGATGATGGGCATTACTCCGGCACTATTTACTTTCAGAGGAAGAAACTGACGGGCTCCGCCAAATTGCCGGTTACCAACAATTTGTTTAGCATAATTCACCGGCACTTTCCGAACACCTTGAATTAATACAATCAGCCCCATAATCACAGCAACAAGAATGGCCACTTCAATAACAAACAGGAGGATTCCCCCGCTGCCCATAACAGATTTCGCCAGGAATTCCTGACGCACTGCATTGGGAAAACGGGCAAGGATCCCGATCATGATGATGATAGAAGTTCCATTACCCAGCCCTTTATCAGTAATTTTTTCACCAATCCACATGACGAACAATGTACCTGCAGTCAGCAGAATCGGAGTGGTCAACCAGAAATAGGTACTGAAATTTTCCAGGATTGCATCACGACCCATGGTCTTGAGGTATCCGACATACGCGTAAGCCTGAGCAAAAGTTACAATAACAGTAAGGTACCGTGTCCACTGGTTGATTTTCTTTCTTCCGCTCTCACCATCTTTCTGGATCTTTTGCATCTGGGGAACCAGAATACTCATCAATTGCATAAAGATGGAAGCAGAGATATAAGGCATTATACCCAGTGCGAGTATGGAAGCCTGTGAAAAAGCTCCTCCCGAAAAAGCATCAATCAGACCAAGTGCCCCGGATTTGGCTCCGCTCAGGCTGCTTAATTTATTCGGGTCAATTCCTGGTAAAACAATATAGGTACAGAAACGGTACACCAGAAGTAAGACAAGTGTTGTCAGGATCTTACTTTTTAACTCTGGTATACTCCAGATATTTCTTAAAGTATCGAAAAATTTCTTCACGTTCTTCGTAATTATTTAGGAACTGCTGCAAGCAAAAAAGACGACCGGAATCGTCTATGCAAGTTAATGACTATTTTAGGATTTCGTGCCCATCACGACTTCCTTCACTTTTAGGATTTCCAGCGAACCGCCGGCACCCTCAATTGCCTTTTTGGCCTTTTCGCTCACTGCGTTCACTTTGAAATTCAGTTTGCTTTTCAATTCGCCATTGCCCAGGATTTTAACCTGATCAGTGCGGGATATGAGTCCGCTGGCATAGAGATTGGCAGCTGAAATCTCTTTAATATCATATTTTTCAGCGAGTTGTTCGATCTGTGACAGGTTGAATACCACATAGGAAACCCGATGGGGATTCTTAAATCCTCTTTTAGGCAGCCTGCGCTGAATGGGCATCTGTCCACCTTCGTGGGCCATCTTGCGCTGATAACCGGCACGGCTCTGTCCTCCCTTATTACCCTTGGTGGAAGTTCCTCCTTTACCGGAAGCCTCTCCGCGTCCAAGTCTTTTTTCCTTATGTGTCGCGCCTTTTGCCGGCCTGATTGTATGTAAGTTCATCACTGAAAATTTGAAAATTTGGAAATTTGGAAATTTGAAAATGTGTACTTCCACACTTTCATACTGCCACACTTGTATTTAGATTTCTTCTACTTTAAGTAAATGTTCAACAGCACGAATCATCCCCAATATTTGAGGAGTGGCTTCATGTTCCCTCGGATTATGCAGCTTTTTGAGACCCAGCGCCAGCAGGGTTTGTTTTTGTCTCTCGGACCGGTCGATGCCGCTTTTTATCTGTGTAATACGTAACTTTTTCATTTCCTTCTGATTTATTCCGGTTTATCCGTTGAATATTTTCTTCAAAGACAGGTTCCTGGTTCTGGATACCTGTATGGGTTCCCTCAGCAGACCGAGGGCTTTGAAAGTTGCTTTTACCACGTTGTGCGGATTGGCAGAACCCAGCGATTTAGCCAGTACATCTGTAATACCTGCACTTTCCAGTACCGCACGCATACTGCCTCCAGCGATAACTCCCGTACCATGGGCTGCCGGCTTGATCAGTACTTTAGCAGCTCCTTCCTTGGCCAACTGGTCGTGAGGGATTGTACCATGCATGACCGGAACTTTGATCAGGTTCTTTTTTGCATCTTCAATTCCTTTGGTGATCGCTTCCTGCACTTCTTTGGCCTTGCCCAGACCATGACCAACCACACCGTTTTCATTTCCGACTACTACGAGTGCAGAAAAACTGAATGCCCGTCCACCCTTGGTGGTTTTCACCACACGGTTGATGGATACCACTTTTTCCTTAAGCTCCAGGTCGCCGGCTTTGATCTTTGATATACTAGTTGTTGCCATGTTAAATATTTACGAATAACGATTTGAATAATTAAAATTGAAGACCGCCCTCACGCGCCGCTTCAGCAATAGCCTTCACCCTTCCATGGTAAAGGTTACCGCCCCGATCAAAACTTACTTTTTTAACGCCCAGTTCGATGGCTTTACGGGCGATCGTTGAACCAACCAGTTTGCTTTTTTCCGTTTTTGTCAATTTCTGCGCAGCAATATCCTTATCGCGGGAAGAAGCAGCAGCAAGTGTTTTACCGCTAGTATCATCAATCAGCTGCGCATATATTTCCGTATTGCTTCTGAAGACTGATAACCGGGGTTGATCAGGACTTCCTGCAACTTTTTTACGGATGCGGTATCTGATTTTTTGTCTCTTAATTAACTTATCCATCTCAAAACAATTTGAAAATTTTAAAATTTGGAGATTTGGAAATGAAAATTTTAAATTTTTCAAATTTCCAAATTCTCTCATTATTTACCTGCTGCTTTACCTGCTTTCTTACGCACGATTTCCCCTGTATATCGAACACCTTTACCCTTGTAAGGTTCCGGTTTCCGTAAACCACGGATCTTGGCGGCAACCTGCCCGATCAGTTGTTTATCGGATCCTTCCAGCATGATCTTCGGATTTTCCCCTTTTTCCTGAGCTGTTGCCAGCTTCAGTTCCTTGGGGATCTCGAATATGATGTTATGTGAATATCCCAGTGCCAGGTCCAGCAGGTTACCCTGGTTAGATGCTTTAAATCCAACACCGATCAATTCCAGTTGTCTTTTATATCCTTCTGCAACACCTTTTACCATGTTCGACAACAGTGAACGGTATAAACCATGCAGCGCACGATGACGTATCTGGTCGGTCGGACGTGAAATCTCAATTTTATTATCCTTCACTTCGACTTTGATATCCCGATCGATCGATTGTTTCAGTTCACCCTTCGGGCCCTTTACCGTAACAATATTGTCAGAACCGACCGTAACAGTAATTCCGCTGGGGACGACAACCGGTTTTTTTCCTATCCTGGACATATTTCTAATTTGAAAATTTGAAAAATTGGAAAATTGAAAATACTACCTCAATTCCCCCACCACACTTCCACACTTCCACACTTCCACACTTTCTGCTAATATACATGACAAAGCACCTCTCCACCCACATGCTGTGCTTTCGCATCTTTGTCGGTCATTACACCTTTTGATGTGGAAACAATGGCAATGCCAAGACCGTTTTTCACGCGGGTGAACTCCACCGGACTCGCATACTGGCGCAGACCAGGACGGCTAACCCTTTCAAGGCTCCGGATAGCCGGTTCCTTGGTGGTCGGATCGTACTTCAGGGCGATCTTGATCACACCCTGTTTGGAATCATCTTCAAATTTGTATTTGAGGATATACCCTTTATCGTAGAGTATCTCTGTCATCCTTTTTTTCAGGTTCGAAGCAGGGATTTCTACAATCCGGTGATTCGCCATCTGCGCATTACGGATTCTGGTGAGAAAATCTGCTATAGGATCTGTTACCATTTTATTTCTATTAAAAACTTTATGAATGATTGTTGGCGGTTGGTGGTTGGCGGTTCTGAAAAACGGTCAACGGTCAACGGCCATCGATTTTACCAGCTCGCTTTTCTCACACCCGGAATCTTTCCCTGCAACGCCATATCGCGGAACATATTCCTGGATACACCGAAGTAACGGATATAACCACGGGGTCTGCCCGTTAACTGGCAACGGTTTTTGAGACGCACCGGAGATGCATTTTTAGGTAGCAGGTCAAGTGCTTTATAATCGCCTGCAGCTTTTAACGCAGCACGTTTTTCCGCATATCTTGCAACCATCACTTCCCGTTTCCTTTGTCTGGCTTTGACTGATTCTTTGGCCATGAATTTTTATTAATTGGTTTATTTCAGTTGCTTTTTTAATCTGCATTTTCTTTTTTCGCATTCCTGAAAGGCATGCCCAGCTCCTTTAACAATTCGTATGCCTCCTCGTTAGTATTCGCGGTTGTCACAAAAGTGATGTCCAGACCGGTAATCTTGTTCACCTTGTCGATATCCACTTCCGGGAAAATGATCTGTTCCGTAATACCCAGGGTATAGTTGCCGCGACCATCAAAAGCCTTTTCATTTACGCCTTTGAAGTCCCGCACGCGGGGAAGTGCTGACGCAACCAGACGATCCAGGAATTCATACATTTTAATACCACGCAGGGTTACCCTTGCTCCGATGGGAATTCCCTTACGCAATTTAAAATTGGAAATATCTTTTTTGGAAATGGTCGGAACAGCTTTTTGTCCCGTTATGGTTGTCAGCTCTTCAATGCTGATGTCCACCAGTTTCTTATCTGATACCGCGCCATTGATTCCGCGATTCAGACAGATTTTTTCCAGTTTAGGCGCCTGCATAACAGATGTGTACCCGAATTTTTTCATCAATGCAGGAACAACATCTTTTTTGTATTTTTCTGCCAGGCGGGCAGTGTATTTCGTAGTGCTCATTATTTAATTACCTCCCCTGATTTTTTTGCGATGCGAACAAGTTTTCCGTTTTCCCTGGTGCGTTTTGTTTTAGAAGGACCGCCGGATTTGGCATCCCAGAGCAGCACATTCGACATGTGGATGGGTGCTTCAAGCTTTACAATACCACCCTTGGTATTCTGAGCTGAAGGTTTGGTATGTTTGGTTACGATATTAACCCCTTCCACCAGCACTTTGGCTGTATCTGGAAAAACTTCCAGCACCTTGCGCGATTTTTTCAGGTCTTTATCATCACCCGTAATCACCACCACTTTGTCGCCCTTCTTAATATTGAATTTGGGTCTGAATCTGTTATCCATTTCTTTCTTTTTAGCTGAAGACCTTTTAAGCAGGAAGCGCGAGGCTTGAGGCTTGAGGCTCTTCTATATATTTAAACTACTAACTTTTTATCTTTCCCTTCAGTCAAAGGCCTCAAGCTTTACGCTTCAAGCCTCCCGCTTATAACACTTCCGGTGCCAGCGAAATAATTTTCATGTATCCCTTGTCGCGCAGCTCACGGGCTACCGGTCCGAATATACGTGTACCCCTGGGTTCATCACTTGGATTCAACAGTACCACCGCATTATCATCAAAACGAATATAAGAACCATCTTTACGACGCAGCTTGTTCTTGGTACGAACGATCACGGCTTTAGTGACGGTTCCTTTCTTGATACCTCCAGCAGGCAATGCGTCTTTTACCGTTACTACAATTTTATCTCCGATTTTAGCATAATCCTGGCCGCTGTTTCCCAATACGCGGATGCACAATACTTCCTTGGCTCCGCTATTATCTGCAACGTTTAGTCTGCTTTCCTGCTGTATCATGTAATACTTTTTTTAGAATATAGTTTATTTCGCTTTCTCCACGATTTCCACCAGGCGCCAGCGCTTGGTCTTGCTCAATGGTCGGCTTTCCATGATACGAACCGTATCTCCGATACTGCATTCGTTTTTTTCGTCATGGGCATGAAACTTGGTTGTCTTTTTCAGGAACTTTCCGTAAATCGGATGCTGAACTTTTCTCTCAACAGCAACGACAACTGTCTTGTCCATTTTGTTGCTGCTGACCACCCCGATTCTTGTCTTCCTTAAATTTCTATCTAACATAATGCTAATTTGATATTTTGTAAATCAGTCCCTGCTGATGGCAGACTCCCTACGCTTTTGCCAGGGCCGGTTTGCCGATTTTTCTTTTGGTCAATTCTGTTTTCAGCCGGGCAATGTCTTTTCTGAGCAAACGGATATTTACCGGACTTTCCAGCGGTGAGATCGCGTGTGCAAATTCAAGTTTCTTTAAACGCTGTTCGTCTTCCCGTATCCTGGACGTGAGGTCTGTTTCACTCAGGTCTTTCAGGCTGTTTACAAAATCATTTCTCTTTGACATCTTAATAAATTTGAATTATAACGCAATCACATCATGGCGAACCACGAATTTGGTCTTGATCGGCAGCTTCTGCGCAGCCAGTAATAAAGCCTCTTTCGCTACGGCTTCCGTAACACCATCCGCTTCAAAAAGCATACGTCCCGGCTCCACTACGGCAGCCCAGTATTCCGGATTACCCTTACCCTTTCCCATTCTCACTTCCTGGGGCTTTTTGGTGATCGGCTTATCAGGAAATACCCGGATCCACACATTCCCTTCTCTTTTCATCGACCGGGTGAGCGCCTGACGGGCAGCTTCCAGCTGACGGTTCGTTAACCAGATCCCTTCCAGGGCCTTCAGGCCGTAAGAACCAAAGGAAATATCAGTTCCTCTTTTGGCAACTTCGCGAATTCTCCCTTTTTGTGCTTTTCTATGTTTCGTCCTCTTGGGCTGTAACATCTTAGTTCAGTTTGAAAATTTGATAATTAGGACTATCTCCTTCCACCGCCTCCGCCACCTCTGCGTTCACCGCCACCGCCACCAGGCCTTCTTTCACCACCACGACCGCGATCTTCACGATCACGAATCTCATCCCTTCTTTCTCTCCTGTCGCTGACATCGGTTTTTCCACCAACAAAATTCGGATTCAGGTCACGTTTTGTGAGCACTTCACCTTTACAAATCCAAACCTTCACACCGATCTTTCCATAAACCGTCAGTGCAAATACGTTCGCATAATCAATATCCATGCGGAGCGTATGCAGTGGCGTACGGCCTGACTTAATTTCTTCAGAACGGGCAATTTCAGAACCGCCCAGCCGGCCACCAACCTTTACTTTGATCCCTTCGGCACCCATACGGAGCGCTGAGGCGATGGCCATCTTGATGGCTCTTTTATAGTTGATACGGTTTTCGATCTGGCGTGCAATGGTATCTGCAACGATGTTTGCATCCAGCTCGGGCCTTCTGATTTCCAGAATATTAATCTGAACGTCTTCTTTTCCTGTCAGTTTTTTCAACTCTTCCTTAATGCGGTCCACTTCTCCGCCACCCTTGCCGATGATGATACCCGGTTTGGAAGTATGTATCGTTACGATCAGTTTATTGAGCGTACGCTCAATCACGATCTTGGCGATACCACCTTTGTTGATACGCGCGTTGAGATAGGTTCTTATTTTGTTGTCTTCTATCAGTTTGACAGAATAATCTCTTTTATTACCGAACCAGTTGGACTCCCAGCCGCGGATAATTCCCAGTCTCGCACCTATAGGATTTGTTTTCTGACCCATTTATCTGATTGATTTGAAAATTTGAAAATTTGAAAATTTGAAAATGGTAACCATTCTAAAAACCCTCAATTTTTTACTTTTTATTTTTTACTTTTTTTCATCCACAATAAGCGTCACATGATTACTCCGTTTGCGAACCCGGTATCCACGACCCTGGGGCGCCGGGCGCATCCGTTTTAACACGCGTGCACCGTCTACAAATATTGTCTTCACCACCAGGCCGGCATCCGCTGCACTTTTACTTTCATTCTTCAGTTCCCAATTTTTAACTGCGGACCAGAGTAACTTGTACAGGGGTGTGGAAGAATGCTGCGGGTGATGTTCCAGGAGCGCAAGTGCTTTTTCCACCTGCAGGCCTCTAATCTCATCTGCCAGCAATCGCATTTTTCTCGGCGACGTCGGGTAATTTTTCAGTTTAGCTAATGCTTCCATT
>JBGPBW010000193.1:0-9265 GCA_041481385.1 Puia sp. | reverse complement strand
CTTTTATCTCCAGAAATATGGTACGGCATTGTATGGCTTAAACAAGCTTTACCTGCTGATGGAAAAACAACACAATCGCGGCCAGGATGGCGCAGGGGTTGCTTCTGTAAAACTAAATATTGAACCCGGTCATCCATTTCTTCATCGCATCCGGAGTAATAATAACCAACCGATTGCCGATATATTCTCAAAAATCAATGACGAAGTAAAGGATCTTGAAAAATATCAGCCCGACATTATCAAACACCCTGGTCTTTTAAAAGGACATATTTCGGTAATGGGCGAACTCCTGCTGGGTCATCTTCGTTATGGCACGCAGGGAAAAAACAACGTGGAATTCTGTCATCCTTTCATAAAAAGGGATACGATTCCGGCCCGCAATCTCGCGCTGGCGGGCAATTTTAATTTGGTTAACACAGACGAACTCTTTGCATTAATAAATATTGAGCCAGGTGAATTTCAAAAGCAAAGCGACCTGGCTGCTATGATGGAAGTGATACATCACTTTATTGTGCTTGCAGATGAGGAAAAACCGGGAGAGCTTGACCTTAAAAAAATTTTGCAAAGGGCACTTCCGCTTTTCGACGGCGGCTTTACTGTGGGTGGACTTGTTGGAAACGGAGATGGATTCGTTTTCCGTGATGCGCATGGCATTCGTCCTGGTTACTATTTTGCGAATGATGAAATCATTGTTGCCGCTTCAGAACGCTCGGCCATCCGAACTGTTTTCAATGTGGGGGAAAATGAAGTGCTGGAGCTGATGCCAGGGAATGCGCTGATTGCCAAATCAGACGGTCGATTTTCCGTTGAACAAATTATTCCTGCCAAAGAACGCCGGGCCTGCAGTTTTGAACGGATCTATTTTTCCAGAGGGAGTGATGAAAAAATTTATCGTGAACGTATTGCCCTGGGTTATAACCTGAGTGAACAGATTTTGAATTCTGTCAACCACGATTTGAAAAACAGCATATTTTCATTTATTCCCAATACTGCGGAAGTGGCTTTCTACGGTATGTGGAAAGGTCTTGATGACTATCTCAAAAAAGTAATGATCGAGCGGATATTGTCCTGGGGAAATGATCTGACTGAAGAAAAACTTTCACAGATGATCAACCGGAAAATCCGGATTGAAAAAATTGCGACAAAGGATGTGAAGATGCGTACGTTCATTACTGCAGATGCGAGCAGGAATGAGATGGTGCAGCATGTGTATGATATCACGTATGGTACGGTACAGAAAGGTGTCGATACCCTGGTCGTGATTGATGATTCCATAGTGCGTGGTACAACACTACGTGAAAGTATCGTGCGAATGCTGGCCAGGCTGGAACCCAAAAAAATAATTATCGTTTCGTCGGCTCCTCAGATCCGTTATCCCGATTGCTATGGCATTGACATGAGTAAACTGGGCGATTTCATTGCTTTTCGGGCTGCGATAACCCTCATGCACGAGCGTGGTAAGGAAAAATGCCTGACAGATATGTATGATCATTGCAAAGAACTTGAACGAATGGGGCAGCTACATTCAGAAAATGTTGTCCGCCAGGTTTACAAAACATTCAGCACCCAGGAAATTTCAGATAAAATAGCAGAACTGATCACACCGCCCGACATCAGCACGCCGGTTCAGGTTATTTATCAAACCATTGAATCCCTTCATGAAGCCTGTCCTACCAATACAGGCGACTGGTATTTCACGGGCAATTATCCAACCCCCGGCGGCAATCGCGTCGTCAACAAAGCCTTTATTAATTACATGGAAGGAAAGAACGTGCGTGGATACTAAAGGCCTTCGGCCAATGTGGAAGTGTGGACATGTGATCATGTGAAAGTTGAATGTGGAAATGATTGCCTCCTCTTTGGTACCCCGATTCCTTCGCTTTGCCTCCCCGGATTCCGGGGACCCAATCCGAACCCAGTCCGAACACAACGGGGAGGATCGGGGTACTTCCGGGGAGAATATGCAGTTCGTCCCCCGTTTTTGGGAAGACCGTCACAGGTTTTGTAATACACCATCACATTTTTGAAAGAACAGGTCGGATGCCGATATATATTTACATCTGCCACATTAATCTTACGGCGTAATGTTGTAACAAAATAAAAAAAAAGGTCCTCCCATTCAGGAGGACCTTTAAAATGATTTCGTATGAATTCGTCTTAGCTCTTTTTAGTTTCCAGTAAGTTGAAGAACTGATCCAGCAATGGAAGGATCACAATTCTTGTACGACGGTTGGCGGCACGGCCTTCGGGTGAATCATTCGTCATTAAAGGAACGAATTCTCCGCGACCTGCAGCAGTCATTTTTGCCGGTGGAATGCCATATTCTTTGGCCAGGATGCGTACAACCGAAGTTGCGCGTTTACAGCTCAGATCCCAGTTGTCCTGTAAATCAGGATGTCCGCGATAGACTTTGTCATCTGTATTTCCTTCAACCATGAATTCAACATCCGGCTGATTTTTCAGAACTGCTGCTACTTTAGCAAGAACTCCTTTCGCACCTTTCGATACTACGAAACTTCCGCTTTTGAACAGCATCTTATCCGAGATGTCGATGAATACAACGCCCTTATCGACTTTGATATTGATGTCAGAGTCATTTGCACTACCTACTGCACCTTTCAGGTTCATAACGAGTGCCATATTCATGGAATCTTTATGAGCCATCGCCTGCTGCAGATCGCGGATATAAGCGTCTTTAGCACCAATGTTGTCAAGAGATTTCTTGATGCTTTCAGCCTGTGCACCGGAGATAACTGACATATCTTCAAGTTGTTTCAGGGCCTGTGTATTGTTTTCCCTCAGGAATGCGACTTGTTTATTCAGTTCGTCTACCTGTCCCTGTAAGGCCGTTTTCTGCGAAGTAAGGGAAGCGGTCTGATCATTGCAATTCTTCAGGTCGCCCTGGAGTTTAGCATACTCCCTGCTCAGTGAATCAAAGCGGGCCTGATCTTTGGCCTGCATTTCTTTAAATTTTTTGGTACTTACGCAGGAAAATAGGAATAGTGAGGTGACGGTAAAGAGCAAAATGTACCTAAGCTTCATAAGAATCATTTTAAGAAAAGTTAATGAATAATCGGTTATGCTTTAAAAGTGTAAAATATATAACGCAGACAGCAATTGTTGTACCAATCCGCCGTCAGTGCTGATTTTATATAATAAATACGGTTTTGATGAATACGAAATCGGGATGCATAAGGTCGGGAATACGGCCGGGCAAGCAGCTTTAGTGAGGCGAAGATATGTGAAAAAATAAATCCCCATGCATTTCTGTCCTGAAAATTATTTAGTGGATCCTGCTTAATGCGTGAATTGCTTAGCTTTAGTTCCCAAAATTAATCCGCATGAAATTTTCTTTATACGTATTTCTGCTGATCTCTTGTGTATTTTTCTCCTGTAAACTCATGCATAAAGACCTGGCCATGCCGGATAATCCTGAATTCGGAAAGGTGCTCAATGATTACTACGAGGACCAGTTGAAGTACTTCCCGCTTGTAGCCACCCAAAACGGCGATAACCGTTATAACGACCAGCTGCCTGCGGATTTTACGGATAGTTATTTTGATACCCTGAGAAATTTTTACGACGGTTACCTGAGCAAAATCCTTGATTTTGACCGGGAAAACCTGAGCCGGAATGACCAAATCAGCTACGACGTTTTTGTCCGGGAAATAAGAATAAACCGTGAAGGCCTGGATTTACATCTTTCCCTTAATCCGGTAACGATGCCAAATATCCAATATATGCCCTTCAACCAGTTTGAGGGTATTCCCTTATTTCTCGGTCAGATGGGCAGTGGTGGCGGAATACAGCCTTTTCACACCGTTGCCGATTATGAGAACTGGATATCTAGGGCTGGAAAATTTCAGGCCTGGGCCGACAGCGCCATTGTTTATTTCCGCAAAGGTTTGGGTAACGGGTATATTCTTCCACGATGCCTCGTGGAAAAAATGATTCCCGAAATGCAAAGTATGGCGGTAGCAAATGATACCCTAAGTATATTTTATGCACCCATAAACATGATGCCCGCTTCTTTCTCTGAAGCGGATAAGCAAAAGATCATATCCGGTCTTTCCAATACCATTACAACTGTTTTGGAGCCCGCCTATAAAAAACTGGCTGACTTTATGCAAAACGAATACCTGCCTAAAAGCCGTAACAGCATAGGATTGGATGCCCTCCCCAATGGTAACAACATTTATCATTTTTTGATCCGTTACTGGACAACGACTAATAGAACATCTGATGAAATCTATGAGACCGGCCTTGCAGAAGTAAAAAGAATCCGCGCAGAAATGGAAGCGACCAGAGCTCAGACCGGTTTTACCGGTGACCTGCCTGCGCTTTTTGCCTATATGAAAACTAACCCGCGGTTCATGCCTTATAAAACGCCCGGAGAAGTGTTGGATGCTTACAAAAAGATACAGGTAACCATCGACTCCAATTTGCCGAAATTTTTTGGCCATACCCCAAAAATGAAATTTGAAATCCATCAGACAGAAGCATTTCGGGCGGCCAGTGCGAGTGCAGAGTATGTGCAGGGAGATCCCGGAGGCAAACGTCCCGGCGTATTTTATGTTCCCATTCTGGATGCCACCAAATACAATACGACTTCCGGAATGGAATCTCTATTTCTGCATGAAGCCATTCCCGGTCATCACTATCAAGGTAGCATACAACTGGAAGACACGCTACTGCCAAAATTCAGACGGTTTATTTGGTATGGCGCTTATGGTGAGGGCTGGGCTTTATATTCAGAATCCCTGGGTAAGGAACTCGGACTTTATACTGATCCTTTTCAATATATGAGCGCATTGGGTAATGAAATGCACCGGGCTGTTCGGCTGGTTGTGGACGTGGGCATGCAGCAAAAGAAAATGACACGTGAAGAAGCAATAAAATTTATGATGGAAAATGAAGCCATCAGTGAACAACGCGCAACAGCAGAAATAGAAAGATATATCGCCATACCCGGACAGGCTTTGAGTTATAAAATAGGCGCCCTGACGATACAAAGGTTAAGGAACCGTTATGCCCGGGACCTGGGAGACCGGTTTAAACTCAGCGCTTTCCACGACGAGGTATTAAAAGATGGTTGTCTGCCACTTGATGTTTTCGAAAGAAAGATGAAAGCCTGGGAATTGTCTCAGTAGATCTTGAGTTTCCCGTCTTCATAAATCGGAAGTACATTGGCCTGGTTGGGTTCCAGACAATAGCGGATATCTTTTTCAAGACCATACGTCATCAGCCGGTTGTAATGTGATGCATTGTTTTCCTGCAGAAATCCGAAGAGATTGCCTTTCGCCCTTTGATACAGGGTGGCAGCAATATGTGAGGCATCACAGGCAATATCGAAATGATTCCGAACTTTTTCAATTACAGCGCCGGCAAATAAAGTATCCTCTATATTGATCCTGTCTTTCCAGGCTGCACAGGCAAGGATTACATTATTTTTCTGTTCGGTCAGATATTGGGTAACAGCATCGAGATTTGCAAAAGAACCGGTAACGATTTCCCTTGCACCTTTATCCAGCGCCATATGCAAGAGACGCGTGCCATTGGTGGTCGTGAGCACGAGTATTTTACCATTGATGAATTCACGGGTATATTCAAAGGGTGAATTACCGTAACTGAGTCCTTCGGCAATCCGTCCGTCCCTTTCTCCGGCTGTTATACAATTGATTTGCCTGCCCAGTTCAATGCATTTGGCTACACTATCCACCGGAATAATATAACGTGCTCCGTTAAACAGCGCAGTAGCTATGGTAGATGTTGCACGCAATACATCGATAATGACAACAGTAGCCTGCGAAGCATTATACAAATGCAGCAATACCGGCGACATGGAAGTATGTAAAGTTGGTCTGCTGTTTGGCATCAGAAAACAAATTCAATTGAAATAATCTTTGTAAACAAAGAATTCATGCTGCTCAGGACAGAAAGGGAAGTTTGACAATACGCGCCTGCAAAAGTTTATCCCGGACCTTAATATAAATTTTTGAATCAAGACCGGTAAATGGTTCCCGGACATAACCCAGGCCTATGGCCTTATTTAACGAAGGTGACTGTGTGCCTGAAGTGACTTCTCCGATTTGCATTCCGGAAAAATCCTTGATCTCATAGCCGTGTCGCGGTATGCCTTTTTCAAGCATTTCAAAGCCAACAAGTTTTTTTTGTAATCCTCCCTTTTTTTTCTGTTCGATAAGTTCCCTGCCCACAAATGGTTTTGAGAACCGGGTAATCCATCCCAGACCGGCTTCAATAGGGGAAGTGGAGTCGTTGATATCATTTCCATATAAACAGTAACCCATTTCCAATCGCAGGGTATCCCGGGCAGCCAGGCCGGCAGCTTTGATCTTTTGGGATTTTCCTGCGTCAAAAATGGCATCCCAGATTTTATCAGCCGCGTCATTTTTATCCTCGAAATAAATCTCAACGCCTCCGGCACCCGTATATCCCGTTGCACTGATCAATACATTATCGACGCCTGCAAATAAACCCTTCACAAAGTGATAATACTTCAGGTTCATCAGGTCCATGGAGGTCAGTGGCTGCAAAATGCGCGTGGCCTGAGGTCCCTGAACAGCGAGCAGACAAGTTTTGGACGAAATATTTTCCATCTTAACTGCATCCGTTTTAAAGCGGCTGATCCATTTCCAGTCCTTTTCAATATTAGCTGCGTTAACCACCAGCATGTATACATCATTTTCCTTTATGCAATAGACCAAAAGATCGTCTACTATTCCTGCTGATTCGTTGGGAAGACAGCTGTACTGAGCCTGACCGCTGGTTAGTTTGGCTGCATCATTGCTGGTGACAAATTGTATCAGGTCAAGTGCCCCAGGTCCTTTCAGGATAAATTCGCCCATATGACTCACGTCGAAAACTCCGGCGTTATTACGCACAGCGAGGTGTTCATCGTTTATTCCGGTATAACTAATGGGCATATTATAGCCGGCAAACTCAGCCATTTTTGCACCCAACTCCAGGTGTTTGTGCGTAAAAGGGGTGTTTTTCATATCCCAAGATATTTTTACTAACCGGGGGTGAAATTAAAACTTGCGTTTCAGGCAGCCAATAATAAATATGGCCACCCGGAGGTGGCCATATTATTTGCACTGTTGCAATTAACCTAAGCTGGATAGTAAAACAACAGCTGAGCTGGTTTCAGGGAATCTGCCTGATGATTGTCCGTCGTTATTGGAAACGGGCACCACAGCTGATGTGGTTGTTTTAGGTTTATGATACCGATAATCCCCTTTAGGGTTACTGTTTTTCTTATCCTGACTATCTGTGCCTTCTTTTCTTTCGGGGCGTTCGGGTTTTTCCGACTGTTCTCCGTCGCTGCGAAAAGTTCTGTCAGTTCTTTCGAGGCCATGTTCCGTCATGATATATTCTGCATCGGAATCCCATCCATCATACCGGCTTTCATCGTCATCAAAATCAATATTGAATCCGTTGTTGCGCCATTTACGGTTGATCGTGAACCAGTGGTATTCATCCAGGTTAGCGTTCATAAATATCTTTTTCCCGACCGGCATTTCAACAACTACCAGAACCTGTTGATTACGAAACTGCTGTTTTGGTTTTATTGCAAACCCGCGACCGAGCAAAAGCAGGCTGTCCTGCTGATCGATCTGGAAATTAATTTCTGAAGCTGTATGACCTGCTTCTGAAGTCGTATTTCCGCGACTCAGTTTTTGAACCTGCAGATGCCAGGAGCTGTCTTTACTTTTTACCACATTCACCCTGACGGTATTCAGCGTAAGACTATCATCAGATATGTCAAAGAAAGGACCCCGGCGATTCCAATTCATGCCCATCCAATCGGATTCCATATAATATGGTTTGGAGTCATCTATTTTTACAATCAGTTTTCCATTTGCAGGCGCTGAAATGGGAATTTCCTGGCTTACCCCGTATCTGTTACTGAAATGACGGGTGATGGTTGCCGTAAGGAATATGAGGCTGAGAAGTCCAACTACCCAAAGGCTACCGAAAGTATAACCCAGGTAATTACTTCCTCTTCTTACACCGATTATGCGGCGAATCAGCCAGGTCAGTAAACCAACTACGGGTAATATGATGAAAAACAGCAGTACAGACCAGGCCATCATATTCTGCCAGATTCCCTGTATTAAATAATCTTTCAGGGGAAGCACTACAGGGCCTGTAAAAATCAGACCAATCAGTGCCATAACCAGCGCAAAGGTCACTATGACGGATATGAATAAGAAGAACGCTTTAAAAAGTACGCCGATGGCATGGCCGATACCCTGCCGTGGCAGATTTGCTGAAGAAATATCTCTTCGGATTCCACTTGAACGTTCTTTCATTTCATTACCGAACTGCTCAGCTCTTTCCTTTATTTCGCTACCTACAACGGTTGCTTTTTGTCTGAACCCTTCCAGATCACTTTTAATTGTGTTTTTTATTGACTCCAGGTCGATCTTTTCCCCACGCATTTCAAGTTTTTCCGACGCGGTCTGGGCTTCCGGCAGAACAATCCAGAGAATGATATAGAGGACAAAAAGTGAACCTCCAAAACCTCCGGAAATAAAATTGAATCCTTCAAAATTAAACCAGCCATGATTCAATATTGAGGCCAGCACCCCGGTTATCAATGGCAGACAAAATATGACACGTGGGATCCATACTTCAATATTTAAATATGCGGCCAAACCACTGGCCACCCCACCAACTACCCGATGATCAGGATCGCGGAAAAGCCTTTTCCTGATTTTCGTGACCATAGATTTTGCGGGAAGGACGATCCATAAAATAAAATATACGATCAGGCCCGCCCCGAAGCCAAGAATGAGCAGGGCAAATATCACACGCACTACTGAAGAATCGATTTTCAGATATGCTGCCAGACCACCGCAAACTCCGCCGAGCATTTTATCATTTTCAGAGCGGTATAATCTATGCGGTTCTTCGCTGACTGTTTCCTTTGCAAAACCAGCAGACTGTCTGCTACCATTTGTTTTGGGTTCTTCATCCTGGTCGAAATCTTCCGGACGGCCCATGCTGTTGATGATCTCTTCCACATCTGCATCGGTGATGCAGGTTGCTCCTTTTTTGAGCCGGTCTGAAAAGAGCTCGGCAAATCGGTTTTCAATATCATTTACGATTTCGTCGCCGCCTTCTTCACCTGCAAAATGTTTTTTCAAGCTCTCAACGTACTTGCGTAAAATATCATAAGCCGTTTCCTCTATCGGAATCACCCGGCTATGAAAATTTATGTTGATGATCTTTTTCATTGTAT
>JBGPBW010000192.1:0-9531 GCA_041481385.1 Puia sp. | reverse complement strand
GTCTTGCCGCCTTACGGATCAATTTTGATTAACAGCACTTCAATAATTGATCCGTAAGGCGGCAAGACAATATATTGTTCTTTTTTTATAAGTCTATATTATGTCGAATAGCTTGAGCCTGGTGCAGCGGATTTTTACTTTTATCAGGAGAAAAATCCGCGCAGATGGCAGGGGTGGGAAAGAAAAAATTAATGCTGCGATATTTTTAATGGTTGATCTTAGGTCTTTCAGTTTTATTGTCAATTGGTGTATTTGCCATTTATTCTACATATTGCAGATTTGAAGGTAAGAGTGAGCCTTTATTTATGCTCAATGATTGGATTCATAAATTAATAAAAAAGGCCGAAAAATTGAAAAACTGATCCATAGATTAGCATAGTCAACCCAACATAGGCCATCATTTTTACAAAATCATTCGTCCGCTTTACTTCATCGGTTTCTTCTTTTGTTGGTGATCTCCAAAGCATACTATTGCTTGGGCCTTTTGGATCGTATTTAGATGGTAATCCAAAATAAAATAAAATCCATACTCCAGATAGGTTTAAGGCAATTCCAATTATAGTCAAGATCATAGTAGGGGTTCAACCCCGAACCTACGCATTTCCCTTTATTCAGCAGAAGCCCCACCATTTTTTCTTAACTACCCGCGGCGGTCTATTTGACATAATATAAATTATAGGATGCAATTAAATATAATATGAAGTTCTGGTCAACGTCTTGTGATCAGAAAACGGTGTCGCTCACAACACCTATATTCATTCTTTCCAGCATCGATCCCTGAGCAGGCATAAAATTTTTATCCAGAAAGCCAGCCGGAATTGGAATTCCCGGAGGCAAATCCAGATTGTTGGCGCTGTCCAGATTCGTTAGACCATTGGAATTATTTTTAAGCAGACTGCTGGCGTTGGACATAGCCGACGGCATGGCATTAAAGGCAAAATTGTTAAACAAATGCAGCGTCCAGATTTTCCCGAGATCGTCCTTCATGCTTCCCAGAACGACTGCGTTCGTAACGTAGTCGCCATAGTCCCTTTTATTACCGCTTATATTGTGAGAAAAATAAAAATCAGCCCCACTGAGTGAAATGGCGGCTTTACTATTTAGCCAACCCGGTTCAATACGAACGTCAACCGTCCCATATTGTGTTGAATTCACATCGATACAATTGCTCAAACTACTGGTCTGATCAAATGGAATACCGCCCAATTGCACGACCACAATTCTTTCCAGATATCCCCAGCCGCCATCACGGTAAATATTCCTGACGCTTCCAGAACCTACTATGAAGATAATCCCATAGTCTCCACCGAGCGCAGTAGTTGGCCCGGTAACCTTCCAGTCACTAACCTGCAACCCATAAATTGAATTGCCCCTTATTTTTAAATTGTCCCCGCTGCCATCATTTAAGAATTTCCCATGAGAAAATGTGGAACCGATGGTTACCATATGATAAGTACTATTGGGTTCCCAAGGGCCCTGATAAAGGCAGGTTTTTCCTGACACCTGAAAACTGTCAACTGTAAGCGCCCAGAAAACAGCTGTTTTGGGTGTCCCGTCATACGTAAGCATTCGGTCCTTTGCCTCGTAAATTTTCGTTATAGCATCAAACACGGTTTTAGCTGTATTGCCAAAATCAAAATTGCGAATGGTATCTCCTACGTTGTTGCCAATTCCGGTTCCAAATACCGAATAGTCCTTTCCGGTAAATTTGAATCCTGATGGCCCGTCAAATTTTATATGTAATGTGTTGCCCAG
Source organism: Puia sp. (assembly GCA_041481385.1). Classification (GTDB taxonomy): domain Bacteria; phylum Bacteroidota; class Bacteroidia; order Chitinophagales; family Chitinophagaceae; genus Puia. The sequence continues at coordinate 7,776 of JBGPBW010000192.1, read as the reverse complement.
CTTTATCTGACTGGTAAAAATGACCAAACCATGATCTGCGTAATAGGTGATATTGGATTTGCCCGACGCGTCCACACCCGGCTGTGGTCCGGCCGGAAGATGAATTATTTTCTGGCCCACGGTGCTCAGTCTCATACTGACTGACTTATTTTCCCGCGATTTTTTGATGGAGCCATCAACAACTTCGTTCGGGTTTTTAGCAGACCGTTGATGACATCCGAAAACAAAGAGAAGAAAAATAATAATACATTTCATCCAAATAGAATATCAAAGATTTCCAGGGAAATTCAAAAATTATTGTCAGGATTTATCTTTTGGGTTTCGCAAAACACTTCTGCATATTTCATAAAAAGCGCGGCTGCTTTCTTTCAATTCTTCCCATTTTGTTCTGGGCGGAAAAAATGAATCTGCCCATTTTTCTTTCCATCCATCAGTAAAAAATTTTAATATCTCCGGATCCTCGGGATTCACCACATAATTAAAATCATTTTTCCATTCAACCCGGTTTGTAAATAAATTTGGATGGGTACGTTCCATAATTTTGAAACCAATGGAATGCGTTGGCAGGTATCCCTGAATGAGCTCCTTGAGATCGTAACCGTAAAAAAAATTGATTTTCTTTTTATCCACCAGGTAAGTGACGTCATCGATTTCCTGGATGATCCATTTATGTGATTCCCGGGCGTAAAGAATTTCACCCAGTAATGAAGGGGTTTCGATGTAACCGGCAGGCGCTACCCTGAATTGTTCAGAGAGAAATTTGTAAGGATCATCAACATGTTCCAACACATGGGAACAAATGACATAATCAAACTCATTGTCCTTAAAAGGAAGGTTTTCTCCGTCAGCTTCTAAAAAAGTCTGGTTCTTCAATATTCTTAAATCACCGCTTCGGTGGAAATTACTGTCGGTATACTTATCCACCACCACATGGGCTTTTGGATGGGGCCTGTGACCACCTCCAACTTCCAGAACACGACTTTTGGGCTTTATATGTAAATCCTGTCTATTCCTGGGATTTCTTATTTTCATTATATTAAAATTAAGGATCGGACCCTCAACATTCAATATAAATATAATTATTGTGTTCAATTGACAACCATTAATATAAAGAGATTACTTCCAGTTTCAGATAATATGGCTGTCAATTCTAATATGACGCGAATTATGCCTGTTTTTGATTATTTTAGCCGGTCACGATTATTTTTATCCATTACTTTTCACTTTTCAGGCAATTACCCCTGCTGAAATATCTTGTAAAGAAAACATTTTGAAACTTTTTTCCCGTTACTCTTTCTGGATTCATTCAATTTCTATTACACTCCTGCAACGCTTATCGACTATTTTTTTCGGTCTGGTTATTACCATTATCCTGTTCCGTTTTTTTAAAGACGATAAAAGCAAAATGGGACTGTGGGCTCTGTACACCACCATTATCGGCATGGTGGAAATGATAAAGGTCGGATTGCTCCGCAATGCCACGATCAAATTTATTCACCAACCCGAACTGGCGGAGAACAGAAAAGAAATTCAAAACGCTTCGCTGATGATCAATATAATTTTTACCTGCGTGGTCATTCTTCTGATCGTTACCTGTGGAAAATATCTTTCGCAAATTTTACAGGTACCGCAATTGTACAATTTACTATTACTGAGTATTCCATCACTGGTTCTTTTGATTCTGTTCAACCACTGTGAAATTATCCAGCAGGCATACATGAAATACCCTCCGATATTTAAGGCGACCATTATTCGCCAGGGGTTGTTTTTTGCTGGCGTTGTGCTGCTTTTCTTCTTTTTCAAAAGTCATTTTACACTGGTAACCCTCATTCTGGTGCAACTTTTTGCACTGCTGGTAGCGACTGTTTCATTTCAACGTGACACCCGTCAATTCCTGTCGTTGACTTTTGCTTATAATAAAAAAATCATCAGTCAGCTCTTACATTTTGGAAAATATGTTTTTGGAACTGCGCTGTTTTCTAATTTGTCCAGGTACACTGACCATTTCATGACAAGCGCCTTGAGTAATCCGGCTATGGGCCCTGTGTACGTTTCTTATTATAATGCGGTTTCCCGGTTAACCAACATGATAGATGTCCCTTCACTCGCAGCTGCCGATGTTCTTTTTCCAAAAAACGCACAGGCATCCGGCGTAGCAGGGAACGAAAAAGTAAAATATTATTTTGAACGTATGTGCGGAACACTTTTAGCATTGGTGGTCCCGGTCAGCGTGTTGGTATTTATATTCCCAAAAATCATTATAACCATCATTGCCGGCAAATCGTATCTGGCAGCTGTACCGATCCTGCAGGTAACGATTCTGGCTAATATTTTACGACCGATATTTAATCAGTTTGGCACCACGATGGACGCCATCGGAAAACCACGCATTAATTTTCTGGTCAATACGCTGACGCTTAGCATTAATATTTTTATTGTCTACTATTGCATGAAACTCAGCAACGATAAGATGGGTGCAGCTTATGGAACGGTAATCACCTATATTCTGGCATTCCTCATCATTTATTTTACTTTGAAGAAAACCCTGAACATTAAACTCCGGAATATTCTGTCTTATGTCCGGCAGGCTTATATCGATTTATTTAAAGTGGTCAGGAATTTTATGCAGCAGCGAAAGACTGCCTGATTAATATAAAAGTCTGACCTTAATGGTATCCTTTAATTCTTTCAGCAATTGCAGCGCCTGGGAAGAAAGCTTTTTGTCAACGTCAAGCACCACATAGCCCACTTTCTCATTGGTTTTTAAATATTGACCCACGATATTGATATGGTTTTGTGAAAGTGCGGTATTGACGGCCGATAACACGCCTGGGACATTATAATGAATATGCAAAATCCGGTGAGTTTCCGGATGCTGAGGAAGGCTCAGTTCTGGGATTGTATGGGAACCGGTGGAGATACCCATCTCCAGGTATTGAAACAATTTATTACTCACGTCATCCCCTATATTTTCCTGAGCTTCTTCCGTGGAACCTCCGATATGGGGGGTCAGTAGTACATTGGATAAATGCTGAAGCGGTGTTGAGAATTTATCCCCATTTTTTTCTGGTTCCAAAGGATATACATCCACACCTGCTCCCGATAAATCTCCAGCCTCCAAAGCCCTGGCCAGGGCTTCAAGGTCCACCACTTCTCCACGGGCATAGTTCAAAAGGATCGCACCTTTTTTGAATTGTTTAATCACATTCTTGTTAATCATCATCCTCGTTTGGTCAGTATCAGGCACATGAACGGTAACGATGTCAGAAACAGAAACCACTTCTTTTACAGATTTCCTGGCGATGGCGTTACCGAGGGGCAATTTGGTTTCTATATCATAAAAAACCACTTTCATCCCCATGGATTCTGCAAGAATGCTTACCTGGGTACCAATATTTCCATAACCGATTATGCCCATGGTTTTTCCCCGAAGTTCGTAACTGCCCTTAGATTCCTTCATCCAGATTCCTTCATGTGCAGATTTACTTTTATCGGGAATACGACGGATTAGCATAATCGATGCGCCTATAACAAGTTCCGCAACAGAACGTGTATTGGAATAGGGAGCATTAAATACCGCAATTCCGTTTTTTGTTGCATTTTTAAGGTCCACCTGGTTCACACCAATACAAAAACACCCGATAGCCTGTAATTTTTTTGCTGCCTTCAGCACTTTTTCGGTAATCTGCGTTTTGGAGCGGATACCCAGCAAGTGTACATCTTCGATTTCCTTGATCAGTTCTGCCTCAGGCAGCGCTTTGGTCAGCTTCTTAACAAATGTATAACCAGCGCCGGAAAACCGCTTCACTGCCGCATCGCTGATATTTTCCAGGAATAATATCTTAACTTTTTCTTTCGGATAACTGGTAATTTTTTTATCTGTCATAATCTCAATACGGTTTTAGCGTTATTTCCGTTAAAGGAGTGGCAAAATTGCCCCTAAAAAAGGAAACGGAAAAACAAAACTCGTTTTCAGGGGCAGGAATGCCGTAATAATTTTAATTTCGCACCTGTTAACCGAAAAATAGCATACCTGTTGAAAACCATTTTTTGCTACCTGATGACCGCCTCATTCCTGGTTTGTTGCGGTCAAACCCCTGCGGTTAAGCCCGTTGTAAAAACAACTGACTCTGCCCTGATCGCTGTGGACAATTCACGTCCTAAAACCCTGCATCCTGAGGAATTCCGGTTGTACAGCAATGCTTCTCAACATTTCTTCGATTCTCTGTTCAGTCATGGTTTCAATGGTGGCCTCGTCGTATCACATAATGGCGTGGTGGTTTATGAAAAATATTCCGGATTCAAAGACCCGAGAAAACACAAGGATTCAGTCAACGCCCACACTCCTTTTCACCTGGCTTCGGTTTCAAAGACATTTACGGCTATGGCAATCCTAAAATTGTGGGAATTGGGAAAACTCGATATTCACGATGATATTTCCAAATATCTACCTGGATTCCCTCCCGGGATCAGCATAAAAAACTTACTCAGTCAACGAAGCGGCCTGCGTAATTATGTACACTTTATGGATCAGTCCGGCTGGGACAAAAGGAAATACCTCACGAATGCCGACTTATTGCAATATATTATCCAGCACCATGACCAGGTCATTTATACAGCAGCTGGTCACCATTTCGAATATTCAAATACCAACTATGCTTTTCTGGCCCTGATTATTGAAAAAGTTTCCGGACAGACATACAACGAATTCCTTACCAGGACATTTTTTCAACCGCTGCACATGCAGGATTCCTATGTATATTCAATCCAGGACACTTCAAAATCCACTCGTTCTTATAAATTAAACGGCAGACTCTATCCCATGGAATACCTTGATATGGTCTACGGTGACAAAAATATTTACAGCACTCCGGAAGACATGCTCAAATGGGATGCCGCACTCCGCGGTGATATCCTGTTTAAACAGTCGACGCTCGATAGTGCTTATACTCCTTATAGCCTTGAAAAACGCGGAAAGCGAAATTATGGACTAGGCTGGCGAATGATTGTCTATCCTGACGGCAAAAAACTGATATATCATAACGGGTGGTGGCATGGTAACCGTACCGTATTCATTCGCATGATGGAGGAAAATGCGACCATCATCGCCCTCTGCAATAACGACAATAAAAAAGTATACTCTGCAAAGAAACTCTGCGATGTTTTCGGCAACTACCAGCAGTCACATGAGAATGAAGAACCGGACAATGATCCGGAGGGACGCGGCGGGGAAAAGCGTTGAGCTTCCTACCTTTGCCGGATGAAGGCGATAGAAATCTATTTATCAGGCTTACATGCTCCCTATTCCATTTTTGATAAAACGAAGGCACTTGCATTATACAAACCCAGGGATCCATTTGCCCACAAAGGAAATTTCGGGCACGCCCTGATTCTTGCCGGTGGGTACGGTAAAATCGGCGCCGCCCTGCTCGCAGCGAAAGCTTGTCTGGCCTCCGGCGCGGGACTACTTACAACCTGGATTCCGGCCTGCGGTTACAATATCCTGCAGACTTCAATTCCGGAAGCCATGGTGCGCACAGATGATAACGATTTCCATTTAAGCGCATTCCCTTCGAAGTTAGAATCTTTTCATGCCGCAGGGATAGGTCCGGGAATCGGTACGCATGATGAAACAGTATTTATGCTCCAGACTTTCTTGCCTTCTTTCCATCAGGCCATAGTCCTGGACGCAGACGCACTGAATATTATCAGTCAATCCAAGGAATTACTGGCGGCACTTCATCCTTTCACCATTATCACGCCCCACCCAAAGGAATTTGACCGGTTATTCGGACCCAGCCCAAATGATCAGTCAAGAATTGAGCTGGCGAGAAAAATGGCCATCCAACACCAGATCATTATCGTATTGAAAGGGCATTTTACTGCTGTTTTATCACCTGATGGTCATATCTCCATCAACAGCAGCGGGAATGCGGGTATGGCAAAAGGAGGTAGCGGAGATGCCCTCACAGGGATTATTACTGCCCTACTGGCACAATCCTACGCTCCTGCCCATGCCGCGACACTCGGTGTTTATCTCCATGGATGCGCGGGCGATATGGCTTCAGGTATTTATTCGGAAGAAGCGATGCTGGCAACAGATTTGGTTCAATGTATCGGTAAAATTTTTCTGGGTTGGAAACAGGACATTGGTCAAAAACCCTAACCGGTAAAATGTATTTCATGTTATTTAATCCTCTCAAGATCCGTGGCATCCAATTCAAAAACAGGATTGCTATTTCACCAATGTGCCAGTACTCTTCAGTTGACGGTTTCGCGAACGACTGGCACCTCGTTCATCTGGGCAGCAGGGCCACCGGTGGTGCTGCCCTTGTAATTCAGGAAGCCACAGCTGTGTCTCCGCGGGGACGAATTTCTCCAGATGATATGGGTCTCTGGAAAGACGAACAGATTGAACCCCTGCAACGAATTACCCGGTTCATAAAAAAACAGGGATCTGTTCCTGGTATTCAGCTTGCTCATGCCGGCAGGAAAGCATCGGCCGCTTCACCCTGGAAAGGAGGAAAAATATTGGATCTGCCTGCCGGGGGATGGATTACCCAGGCGCCTTCACCGATTCCTTTCCGTGAATCGGATCCTGTGCCAGAACCGATGACTTTAGATGAAATAGCCCATTTACGAAAAGATTTTATTGCAGCTGCAACCAGATCCCTCGAAGCAGGATTCGAAGTAATCGAAATGCACGGTGCACACGGATATCTACTGAATAGTTTTCTGTCCCCGCTGAGTAATCACCGAAACGACAGGTACGGTGGATCCTTCGAAAACCGCATAAGGCTTGCAAAAGAAATTGCTACTGATATCCGGACCGTCTGGCCAGAAAAATTTCCTCTTTTTCTTCGTATTTCGGCAACAGATTATGTTGAAGGCGGATGGGACCTATCAGCAACTGTACAGTTGGCCACTACGGTGAAACAACTGGGCGTAGATCTGATTGACGTTTCTTCCGGTGGACTCATGCCACAGGTCCAGATTCCGCTGGGTCCGGGTTACCAGGTCCCTTTCGCGGAAACCATACGAAAGGAAACGGGCATCCTGACTGCAGCAGTTGGGTTGATTACAAAACCAGACCAGGCAGAAGAGATCGTCAGCGGCGGAAAAGCCGACCTGATCATGATCGCCCGGCAATCCCTCCGTAATCCGAATTTTCCATTGACTGCCGCAAAAGAACTGGGAATTGAACTGGATTACTGGCCCAATCAATATCTGCGCGCGAAGTAAATAATTAAACTGACAAAATATTCTATTACACTTTTCCGGAGAACAATTGACAATTGACAATTAATTCAGGCAGTCTGAACATTCTCCGCCAATGGAAGGGTAAATGAAAAAACGCTTCCCCTGCCGGGTTCGCTTTCGATCGTAAGCTCGCCGCCATTTTTGGAAAGAAAATCCCTGCTCAGCATCAGGCCAAGCCCGGTACCGCTTTCGCTGGCTGTACCATGTGTGCTGTAATAAGTATTCTCCTGAATTTTTTTTAAAGTTTCAGGATCCATACCAATCCCATTGTCGATAACAGAAACCCGGCAAAAAGGAAATTCGCTTTTAACGCGTATAACAATTGCACCTTTTTCAGGTGTAAATTTTATGGCATTGGAAAGCAGATTCCTGATGACCAGGGTAACCATATCTCTATCCGCGTATACCATAAATGGTTTGTCCATTTCCCTGGAAATCGAAACATTTTTTGCAGCAGCTTGTAACTGATGCACATGGATGGCTTCATCCGTAATGTCTGCCATATCGAGCTCTCCG
>JBGPBW010000191.1:0-9563 GCA_041481385.1 Puia sp. | reverse complement strand
CACGGCCACCAGCGCAGCGACTTTATCCGGGGCTTGTGCGTGAACCCGGCAGATGACTGCGACGCCCATGCTGTGCCCGACAAAGATGGCTTTGCTGATATTTTCCCGGCTCTTGGTAAATGCAGGCGGATCCAGCATCACTACATCGAACTTCCTTTCTCCGCGACTCCATTTTTTCAAAACATCAAAAGCATTACAGGCTTCAAATTGAACTTTCTCATCCAATCCGTTCAGTTGTGCATTCCGTCTGGCCAACGCTACCGCATTTTCCGATATATCGAGACCGAGTACTGATCTGGCTCCGTAATGTCCCGCATGGACCTCAAAACTGCCGGTGTAACAGAAAGCCCCCAGCACTTCGGCGTCACGGACGATATGACGGATTGCGCGCCGGTTGTCCTGCTGATCCAGGAAATAGCCCGTTTTTTGACCATTTTCAAGGTCTGCTTCAAATTGAAGACCGTTTTCCCGGATGAGGATCCGGGTATCGAAAGGTGCGGAAAGAAAGCCTTTTGTCTGAGACATACCCTCAAGTTCTCTTACTGGTACATCATTCCTTTCATATATTTTACCGGTCCCAAAAATGTCTTTGAGTGAATCCACAATGGCCGGTTTCCAGAGATCCATTCCAAGGGCCAGGGTCTGTATAACAAAATGGTCACCGAACTTATCTATTATCAGAGCGGGTAATCCGTCGGCTTCTCCGAAAACCAGACGGCAGTTTTCGGTATATCCGATTTTTTTCCGGTAGGTCCATGCAGTTTCCAGACGCCTGCGGAAGAAATTCGGGTCGATCTCTTCGTTTTTGTTTCGCGTTAACAGGCGAATGGCTATCTGGGATTTCGGATTGATGAAACCTTTTCCGATAAACTTCTTTTCAGCATTGAAAACGGTAACAATGTCCCCGGGCTGCATGGTTTCTTCGGTTTCTGCGATTTCATTGCCGAAAATCCAGGGATGACCATTTTCCACACGCAGGCCAATTCTTTTTTTCAGGATTACAGGAATCATCGCGCAAAAGTAGGTAATGCACGGGCAGTATTTCAGGGGAGACAATTTGTCTCAAATCAGCAGTTGGCAAAATAATTGACAAGCTTACCTTTGCCAGAATTTCCACATGTATGCAAATAAATACTGAGAAAAGTCTAGAAGAAAATGGGTACGATGCTGTAAATAGCAGAGAATCAGCAGTTGACATCAATACAGACGACAATGTCGCAGGTACCCATAATTTGAATGAGGATTTGGAAGAAGATGACAAAGTGGAGAAGCTAAATGCCGATTTACAGGAGCAAAAGGACAAATACCTCCGCTTACTGGCTGAATTTGACAATTTTATGCGCCGGACCCGGAGGGAGAAGGATGAACTGAGTCAGGTGGCTGGTCGGGAAATCATCGTTTCCCTGCTGGATGTACTGGATGACTGTGATCGGGCAGAAAGTCAATTGCTTTTGGAAAAAACCACCCGGGATCTGAGCGGAGTGATGCTGGTATTCAATAAACTGCGGACTGTACTCCAAAACCGGGGACTCAGGGCAATGGAAAGTCTGCATACCACATTTGATGTAGAAAAACATGAAGCCATTGGTGAAATGCCCGCAACTGATCCTGACCTCATTGGCAAAGTCGTGGCGGAAGTTATGAAGGGCTATTATTTGAACGACAAAATCATCCGCTTCGCGAAAGTGATTGTGGGAAAATGAATACCAAAGGAATGAAAAGGGACTATTACGAAATCTTGAGCATTACCAAATCTGCATCAGCGGATGAAATCAAAAAATCATATCGCAAAGTAGCGATGCAATTTCATCCGGATCGCAATCCGGGGGATAAGTCTGCTGAAGAAAAATTCAAAGAAGCGGCTGAAGCTTATGAAGTATTGAGCGATGGCGACAAACGGGCACAGTATGATCGCTATGGCCACGCTGCCGTGAATAACGGTAGAGGAGGCTTTAACGGCGGCGGTATGAATATGGATGACATTTTCAGCCAATTCGGAGATGTGTTCGGCGATGATCTGTTCGGAAGTTTTTTCGGGGGCCGCAGGGGAGGCGGTCATGCAAGAACTCATGGCACGCGGGGTTCAAACCTGCGCGTTAAAATTAAACTGACTTACGAGGAAATAGCCAAGGGTGTAAATAAAAACATTAAGGTAAAAAAACATATTGCCTGCGGAACCTGTCACGGCAGCGGTGCCCGGGATAAGGGAAGCGTGCAAACCTGCGGTACCTGCGGAGGAAGCGGCCAGGTTCGGAGGGTTAGCAACACATTCCTGGGTCAGATGCAGACGGTTACCTCATGTCCTACCTGTAATGGGGAGGGCACAACGATTACAGCCAAATGCCCGGTTTGCAAAGGAGAGGGCAGAGTATTTGGCGAAGAGATCGTAAGTATAGATATCCCCGCCGGTGTACAGGAAGGTATGCAACTGAGTGTGTCGGGTAAAGGGAATGCAGGCGAGCGGGGTGGTTCAGCCGGAGATCTTATTGTTTTAATTGAAGAAGAGGCGCATTCGGATCTGCAGCGGGACGGTTTAAATGTTGCATTCGACCTGCATATCTCATTTACGGATGCCGTATTCGGAACCCAGTTGGAAGTGCCTACCATCGACGGCAAGGCTAAAATTAAAATTCCAGCCGGAACCCAGAGTGGTAAAATCTTTCGTTTAAAAGGAAAAGGATTCCCATCAGTGAATTCATATGAAAAAGGCGATCAGCTGATCCATGTAAATGTGTGGACTCCCCAGCAGGTTTCCCAGGAAGAAAAAGCTGTGTTGGAAAAACTGGGCGAATCAGCCAATTTCCAACCCAAGCCCGACAAAAACGAGAAAGGATTTTTTGAAAAGGTGAAAGAAATGTTCAGCTAAAACCCATCTAAAATCTGGGACAAAGCATTTTGTTTTTTGCTGAATTTTCCCGGTCGAGGAATCCGATATAAGTTATTGATAACTCAAATCCGCCCTGACCCTGACTTACTGTATTCAGCGTTGAAATGTTCACGTCATAACTCAGTCCGATTGATAATGGAAGCATGTCCAGTTGGATCACGGGAATAAAGGCGTCTCCCACACGCATGAATGCTCCAATTCCCAGCACATATTTCGGATCATCAGTAAATTCTCCCAGTTTATATCCATACATCACACCGAATATATTTTCACGCGCAATGCCCTGTGCGGAATAGTCAGCCTGTATCGTGAATTCTGATCTTTCGTCGATGTTGAATTTTGCGCCTCCGGAAACCACCCATTTAGGTTGTAATTCCACCGCTGAATTCTGGTAAAATGAGTTCATCGGACGATTCAGGTGATGATAGGCTACCCCGATAAACATACTGTTCTGGTAGTCCTGACCGAAACTCGTATTATAACTCATACCTACACTGGCATCCCAATAATGAATATCCGGCGTAGGGAAGCTCTCGCCTGTACCCAGCGAAGGATTGAAAGCGGTGCCGTTGAACTGACTGTTCGTGGTGATTTTTGACATGTCAATTCTTTTTTCAACATACCCGCCCATGAATCCAAGTGAAAGATAACTGGCGTGTGTATTGGATAAGGACTTATTATAATTGATTGCCGGAAATACCTGAGTGGAGGTAAGACCTGCACTGCCTGCTTTATCATATAACACCTGTAATCCCAGTGTCAGGAAATCGTCTGTTTTTCCTACAGGTAGTTTGTATTCACCATTAAAAGATCCGGTGCGATATGCATTTGTAAGGCTGTTCCATTGATCCCGGTAAACGCCCTGTATTCGATAATCACCAGTGAATATACCAGCAAGAGCAGGGTTTCTTAACAGGGGTGCATTGAAAAATTGCGAAAAATGCAGATCCTGCGCATAAGCAGTTGCCAGGCAGCTGGTCATCAGTACCAGTGAGAAATATATTTTTTTTATGGGGTTCGGTTTTGTCATTTTCGGGTATTTCTATCTGATCAGGGTTACGTTTCCGTGATAAGGAATCAATGTTGCATTATTACAGAGTATCTGGATGGTGTATATATATACGTCTGGTGGAGCAGGCTTACCGTTAAATGTTCCGTCCCATCCTTCTGAAGGCACATTCGGTGCAAAATTGCTCTTCTGGAATACAATTTGTCCCCAGCGGTTATAAATGGTTATGGATGGGATCACATTCAGTCCGACACCATTCACTACAAAATTATCATTAATACCGTCGCCATTTGGTGAGAATGTATTTGGCACAAAGAAATTGGTTCCGTCGCAAATTACCTGTACCCGGATACTGTCCGATGTCGCACATCCCCCGTCGTTGACAGCAGTCAACACATATTTGGTGGTCTTTGTTGGTGTCGCCAGGGGCGTCAGGCAATTGGCGCAACTCAGGGTGTTGGAGGGCGTCCAGGTCAATGAAACAACATTTGTCGTTACGGTTGAATTGATCTGGTAAGAACTGCCGACATTGATGGTTGCATTCGGTGCCAGTCCGATGACCGGATAATTGAACGCCGTGATATCAATGGATTTGGTATCGGAATAACATTTCTTATTATCATAACCCGTCACCGTATAAGTGATCACACTGCTGGGTGCACCTCCGATCTGCGAAGCGTCTGGCGTGGCGACCGGATTCGCAATATTCGGATTGTTTAGTCCCTGGGCTGGTGTCCAGTTATAAATGGACGCACCAGTTGCGTTTAATGGTGCACTTTGACCAAGACAAACTGAATCTGTTCCGGTTGCACTTACAGTCACCTGCGTGTTAACAGTTACATTAATAGTGTCTTTCGCAGCACAACCCTGTGGGCTCGTTCCATTCAGGACAAAGAAAGTGCTGGATGGAGAACTGGCTACAGGATTATTACAATTCAGACAGGTCAGTGAAGCTGGTGGAGTAGGTGCAAGCCAGTTGTAGGTTGTTGAAACCGATCCTGAAGCCAGCAATTGAAGCGACGAGGTATCACAAATTGTCGTATCAGCACCCGCATTCACGGTAGGAATCGGGTAGATGAATAAATTAAATGGAATTCCCTTATCGGTTGTATCGCTGCAACCTTTTGTGTTGGTGGCAATCAGCTGCACTTTATACTGACCAGCTTTCGGGTAACTTACAGGTGCCGGATTTTGTAATGTAGAAGTTTGCAGGTTTCCGAAATCCCATGACCAGGTCAGCGGCTGATTGGGATCTGGTACTGTTTCAACACCGAAGAATGTCATTACCGCTGGTTCGCATTGATTCAATAAGCCGTTGACAGCAACCTTCGGAGAACCTGCTACCGTTATAGGGATATTATAGGAACCAGTGCATCCGCCAAAACTTGTAATACTCATTGTGGCCGTATAATTGCCGACTGCCGTATAGTTATGAGCAATGGTAGGGAACATCCCATTCTGAACCGGCGAACCATCACCAAAATCCCAGCTGTAGTTCGTTATTGAGGTATTTGGGCCTGTAACGGAAGTATTCGTGAATTTAACGGTACCACTATCACAGACGACCGATTTATCTGCTGTGAAAAGGGTTTGGGTTATCGCGTCCACGTTAATCATATTAGCACCAATTTTTGCAACCTTGCATCCGGCAATGTCGACCAGTGTAACAGAAGGTGGAAATTGACCGGGTATATTATAATGATGCGTAATGGAAGGATTCGTACCTGTAAAAGTATTACCGTCTCCGAAATTCCAGGTGAACGATACTACATTTGTGGTCGTTACAGTGAAATTGACATCCAGTGAGTCACATCCTGCCAGAGGCGAATAATTAAATGTGCCAACAGGCCCGTCAATTTTTACATGTTGAGAATCGGACTGGGAGACACAGCCACCATGGCTGGTCACCGTTAAATTCGGATAGTAGTCTCCCGGGTTTACAAAAAGATTGGAAGGATTTTTTATAACAGATCCGTTCCCGTCTGTGAAATCCCAGTTATAAGTAAGTGCATAATGACCAGTAAAAGTAAAATTCACATTAAATGGTGGACAGGCAGAGTAATTTCCGCTCATTGTAAAATCGGCATGGGGTGTGTCCACAACAATCAACTTAACCGGGGAATTTGAGGTACATCCATAAGCGTCAGTCATAGAAAGACTGGCATTAAAATTTCCTACTGCTGTATATGCATATATCGGAGCGATTGCATTTGATGTATCTCCATTTCCGAATTTCCAGGTATACACGGGATTAAATCCTCCAGAAGAATTGTTGGTAAACCGGATTGGATTGGGAGCGTTCGGACAGGATGAGTCTTCGGACACTGTAAAAGCTGCAACCGGAATAGAAACTGTGATTGAAACGGGACTATCCAACGTAGCTGAGCACCCGAAGTTGTCTGTCACTGTCAAATTAGGCGTGAACGTGCCTGGTATAGCATAAGTATGGGTTGGCGATTGTGCATTAGAGGTAGACCCGTCTCCAAAATCCCACAACCAGTTGACAATATTATTTCCAGCAGGACTAGGTGTGGACAGGTCTTTAAAATTATAAGTTAACGCACCGCAGGAAAGTGCGGGAGGAGCAGTAAAATTCGGAGTAGGACCATAAACATTTATCGAATAAAAACCTGAGGAGTCCACACAACCGGTATTGTCTGTAGTAATTACTTTAACCTGATAAGTTCCCGGTGTGTTAAAAGAGTAATTAAAAGATGCCGCGGAACCACTAATAATTACCGTTCCATCTGAAAGTTTAAATGTATAGTTCACGACCTTGGGGTCAGTAATTGCTGCAATATTAGTTATGCTGTTGGCGCAAACCGGATTTTTGGTATAAACGATCACCTGGCCCTGGTTAGCATTCACGGTCTGTGGTGGCGAAGTATTGGAACATGCACCAGTGGTCGCCGTTAGGGTGACGTTATATAATTTTGGAGGCCCCACGGGATAGTTATGTGTGATCGGCCCGGGAGATGCAGAAGTGGTTCCGTCTCCGAAATCCCATAGATAAGTTGTGACCGGCCCGGTAGAATTATCCGTAAACACAAAACGGTTGTGTGCACCGCAAACCGTTGAAATTTTAAAATCTGCCAGGGGCGGATTTACGACTATGTTTTGTGAAACAGTGTCCCAGCATCCATTAAGATATTCAGTTAATTTAACCGTATAAGTACCGGGTTTCAGATAGGAATAGGCAGGGTTCGGCTTATTTGTATTGTCAGTATTTCCATCACCATAGTCCCAGAACCACTTATTCGCTGTTCCGGGAGTTGCAGTAAACTGAACGGGAGATGCCACGCAGGCTGAAGGTGGTACAAAATTAAAACTGACAGGAGTTGGTTTTGTGGAACCCACAAGCAAAGTAGCGCTGGTGCTGGCTGTGCAACCGCCTGTAGTAGTAATGGTCAGGGTAATGGTCCAGGTACCTGCTCCGTAAGTCTGCGGCGGAGCCGATACTGCGTTTGAGGTATTTCCGTTCCCAAAATTCCAACTATAGGAAGCGACTCCGTCAACAGCTGTGATAGTAGCAGTGGGTGTTAAGGTGTAAGGAGCGCATCCGAAATATAATTGCGGATTGTCTAAAGTAACAGTAGGTTGTTGAATATTCACTGTAACGGGCACCGCATTCGAAGAACATCCGCCGGCAGAACTGGCATTTAAAGTTACCTGGAAGCTTCCCAATGCATTATAGGTATGCGGTGGCGGATTTTGCAGATTTGATTTTGTGCCGTCACCAAAATCCCATGACCATGTGGTGGCTCCGGTAGATGTATTTGTAAAAGTTGCAGTGAGTGGTGCTTTGCAACTATTCAGATTCGTTCCTGTAAATGATGCGACTGGCGGATTTACTATGTAAATGTCCTTGGATATAGTTCCATTGCATCCTGCAAATGTATTCGTCAGTGTAACTGTATATTTACCAGGCACTGTATAAAGATGCTGTCCGTTTTTCGTGGTGTCTGGTGGTGCACCATCTCCATAATTCCAAACGGAGAGGTTAGGATTGGGAGACGAAATATTTGTGAAGTTTACCTGGGTATTGACACAGTTCGTGTCCTGAACTGTAAAATCGGTCAGGTTACCACTGGCTGTGATGTTTATCGGCAAATTCAGCGTATCAGAACATCCCTGTGTACTGGACGCAGCTAACCTGACTGAGTAAGTTCCCGCAGTAGTATACGTGTGCGTCGGAGAATAGATATTGCTGGTGAAGCCACCACCATCACCGAAATCCCAGAGCGCGGATTTGACGTTGGGACCTACAGTTGTATTATTGAAATTCGCAATCACCGGCAAGTTGCAACTCGTGTTGAGCGAACTGTTGAAATTAGGAAATATGCCCCCACCGTTAAGGGTAATAGCTTTCTGAACATTTTTTACCTGGGCTGATCCTGTACATCCAAAATTATTGGTTACATAAAGGGTAACATTAATGTTTCCACCGGTAGTATACCGGTGACTGGGACTTGGCAGGTTACTTTGCGATCCGTCTCCAAAATTCCATAAATAGCTGGTGATGACTTCACCGGGGGCCGGATTAGTCAGGTTGGTAAAGTTTACCCAGGTTGGGTAACACCCGGTTGTCTTGTCTTCAGTAAAATCAGCCGCCGGGATTGGATTTACATTTATGTTATAGGTTGCCGGTGTGCTGTTTCCATTGGCATTTGAAGCAATTAATGTGGCAGTATGGAGCCCGGGCGTATTATAAAGAACGGCAACGTTTGGTTGAGTACTCGTGGCAGGTATTCCCCCCGGAAAGGTCCAACTCCAGGTGAAGGGGCCAGGACCGGATGCCATACCATTAAACGCAACAGCCAGAGGCGCGCATCCTGAGTTGGGTGAACCTGCAATAGATGCCACAGGTACTTGCGCATTAACAGTATAAATGGCGGCTAGTAATAATAACGGAAGGAGTAGTAGTTTTCTGATCAACGGGCTCGATTTAAGGTTGAATTACATCATAGTTTACAAGGGGTGGAGGAAATATTCTCAGGCATGAGCTTAAGAAAATCTCACTGGGTATCCGGATTTGCAGACGATATTCAGATGTGGGTAATATCTTTTCTACGAATTGCATAACGTCCAACGGGGTTCAAAATTGTTTTTCGGACCAATCTGAAATGAAAATACAGGAATTCAGGCCTTAAATCTAAGTGTTAACTACTACTTTCAGCGGTATTTAAACCCGCAAACGGTTAGTTCTTGTGGAGATTCAGGATATTAAAAGATGAATCGACGGCTGTTTTTGCCGCTACGCTGTCCGTATAACTGTCGGTAATGATCCAGGTATGATTCAGCAGTGTTAACGGGTAGGGGGCTGATGGAAAATTCGAAGTAATGGATTTCTTACTGATATCAACCGACCAGGTACCATTAGTTTGCTGTCCAAACCTGGTTCCATAGAGGGTATTGTCTTTATTGAACTGAAAAGCGTATCCTGCAAAACTATCAGTAATGTTATTAATCATATGATCCTGGTACCCGGTGATCCGCCATTTTCCATTTGTTACAAGATCAACAATATAATTTACCTCCTGTTGCTGGATATATTTTTTACAGGAAAATGGCACAAAAAACAGAAAGAATAACAAGGCAGTATAGAAGGTTGTATTTTTCATCGGACGGTTGGATAATTACCTAAAATTCGTAAATTTTTTCATATTT
>JBGPBW010000190.1:0-9578 GCA_041481385.1 Puia sp. | reverse complement strand
ATATATGAATTTCCAGAAAAGGGTAAAAATAGGAAAGCGCATTTCAGCCCACAATACACCTGTCATGCCGCTAGCAATATTTAAAACTATCATTGCAGATGTTGCAATCATAAAGATTCTCATGTTGAACTTTTTCATTTCTTTTTCTTTATTGATTTTACAGGCTTAATAAATGATGTCGCTTCGATGGTACAATTTCACCCTCAAGTATTACTTTTCTACCAAAATCGTGTCTTGGTATAAGATTGATAGCTGCCGAATCGCAGTCTGACTGGTAAGAAGGACTCATTCTGGAATAAACTTTTAGATCATCATCGCCTACAATCAGGGTTCCCTTCTTCCCCGCGAAATAACCTTTGACTCTAATTACATTGGAATCCTCCAAATAGATTCCTAAACACAAACGATTGAGACTATCAATGGCTTCAAATTTACCTCCATCACAATAGATATCTGAAATGCGCTTTGTTAAAACCAGCAGTGAGTCCCGACTCATATAGCACATCATTTCACCAGTTGCAATACTGGCCATGTATGAGTTGATTAACAAATGCCTGCCTTTCAATTGCAAATTCAGATGTAGTGAATTATCCGAATAAGCCTTGGCTAACAGTGAGTCCTGCTCAAAAGAGATTCCGGATTCGGCTTCTTTATGACTGAACCCTTGACTTTTATTGCCTACTATTATTTTTATGGTATCGAGCTTGATATTAGGGTTAGAGGGAAACCAGACACCGGATATACCATTTTGAGCTGAAGATTGATCGGCGGTCCGCACGGTTAAATCATTCAACAGATTGCACCCTGCCAAATAAAAGATCATCAAACTAAGCGCGGTAATAATTCGCACGTTCTGTTTTATTTTTTAAGTACTAATTCTTGTATGCTCCCATAGTTATCGTAACCGCTGGTGATCACTTTGTCGCCTGGCTTCAATCCATCAAGAACCTCATAAAATTCAGTATTCTGATTTCCCAATTGAATATTTACTTTATAAGCCATTTTACCATCATCACTCACTTTAAATATCCAGTTCCCTCCCGTTTGCTGGTAAAAACCTCCACGCGACACCAGTATGGATTGCCTTTCATCACTTAGTGCCAAAAGTATTTGAAGTGTCTGACCCCGTCGGAGGCCTTTAGGAACCGGGCCTAAAAATGTCATGTCGACCTGAAAACGTCCGTTTACCACCTGAGTGTACACTTTTGTAATTCTTAACTTGTATGAACTGTCTGCAAAAGTGAAAGTTCCGGTAAGGCCAGTAAAAATGCGGGAGATATAATGCTCATCGACATCGGTCAATCTGACCTTAAATCCATTTAGCACATCCAATTGTCCCAAACGCTCTCCTTTATTTTTATTCTGCCCTATCTCTGCATCGAGCGAAGTAAGCTGCCCATCCAGTGGAGCCCGCACAATCAGATCACCAACTTTTTCACGCATTACTTTTAAAGCATTCTGCGAACCCTCATAGGATTGCTTTCCCTGTTCAGACTGCCTTTTCGTAGAAATTGAATCGCGTTTCAGTATTTCCTGATTAAGCTTTTGCATTTCATTGAGATAATTATAATTATTTTCAGCTGTCTTAAATTCCTGCGAACCAATTGCCCCTTTATCATACAATAGCTTATCTAATTTATATAATCGTTCAGCTTCAATAAACTGACTCTTGGTAATGGCCGCATTTTGTTGTTTGCTGACTGTATTCTGTTGGGCATTATTCTCCGAGATCTGCATTTGGGTTAGAAGATTATATACGTTCGTTTCCTGGGTCACCAACGCCATTTTGATATCTGTATTTGACAACTTCAAAATGGGCTGACCTTTTTTCATCATCGTGCCATCCTCTACATATTTTACAACAACTTTCCCACCTTCTGTGGCATCCAAATAAATACTTGTCAGGGGAAGCACTGTCCCATTTACTGGAATGGTTTCCTGGAAAGGCCCTTTGGTAACTGATGCTATAGTGATACGATCAATATCAACATTAAGACGTGATTTCCCCGAAGTGAAATAATAACTAGCAGATGCCAGAGCTACAAGAGAAGTGACACCTGCAATAGTGAGGATCCTTTTGAGTGACCATTTTCTTTTCTTGATAATCCGGTCTACCATAAATGATATTTTATTTAAACATGAAAAGCCGTGCCAAAACCGAAACACAGTGATTTACAATCATTTGCTAAATCAACACCAGATGTACCCGGTCAATTCCGGTACAAGAAATTGTACGTTTTTGATACAGGCAGACTGGGATCTTTATGCTGTTCGCTAAATTATTGATTCTTATACATTTGTCAAATATGCATAAGAATCTTATGCAAATTCAAAATATCCTTGTATTTTTATTTTGAGAATTATTTGAATTTAAATTTCATGATGTTACAACATGAAAAAATATAATCATCCTTTCCAAATACTCGCATTTTTAATATGTCTGTTGTTAAAGGACATTTCTTCTTTCTCCTGTAGCATGTTCAAGATTACCATTTATGGGAAGACCATGGTGGGCAATAACGAAGATGCGTGGCGATTAGATTCGAAAATTTGGTTTGAACCCGGAACGAACGGTAAATATGGATCTGCTTATGTTGGACACAATGATCTGTTTCCTCAGGGAGCCATGAATGAAATGGGCTTGGTCTATGATGGATTTGCAGTCTATCCAAGACAACTGAAACCGGTAAAAGGCAAGCTGCCGATTGAGGATCCGGCATCCTTTCTCAGAATGATTATGCAGAAATGTAAGACGGTTGAAGAAGTTCATAAACTGGTAAATAAATATGACCGGAGCATCTTTAACCATTCCATGATTTTATTTATTGATAAAACAGGTGAATATCTCATTTTAGAAGTAGATACAGTTCTAACAGGTAACAATCGGGAGTATGTATTGGCCAATTTCTGCCCTTCTACTACAAATCCAAACGATGTAAAGATTCCCCGTTTTATAAGAGGAAACAAGTTTCTAAAGGATAATGTTCCGGACTCCAGTCTTCAATTTTGCCTTTCGGTAATGGATACGATGCACGAATGCAGAGGTAAAATTGGCGATGGCACCACCTACACGTCCATATATGATTTGCAAGAGGGGATTATATACTTATACTTCTATCATGATTTTAAACATGTGGTCAAGTTTAATCTACAGCAGGAGTTGGGAAAGGGGAATCATATCATTCGTATGCTGGATATATTTCCACCCAATCCAGAGTACCAAAAATTTGCGGAATACAAAACACCGTTTAATTCACTGGTTCTTCGATTGGGATTTTATGCATTGATGGTATTTTATATTGTGAGCCTCTTTTTCTATAGGTCAGCTAGCCGTCGTGTTAGACTGTTGGAAAATAAAAATATTAGATATAGACAGGGTAAATATTTATTGTGGACATATATTTCCATAAATAGTATCCTACTGTTTTATTTGTATACTTTGTTGAAGAATCAACCTATGTATTATTTTGATTCTCCCTATCGGTTTGATAACGATAATATACTGAATATGATATCTTACTTTCCTTTTATACTTCTTGCATCCGTTGTGCCCATTATTTACTTTAGTATTCAGACGATTAGGAGGTCGGCTGATCGGAAGTGCATAAACTGGATTTTGTTATTTAATTCGCTAAGCTATATTTTTTTACTGATGTTATTTGGTTATTGGGGCTTTTTTAAAGTTTTCTAATGCCAATGATTTCAAGGCATTTTATTCCTAAGTATATTTGAACACTAGCGCAACTTTATTTCAATGACTTACTCCTCAGAATTGTTGAAAGGGACTTTGAAAACAATTATTTTAAAATTACTTTGGGATAATAAAAAGATGTATGGTTACGAAATTACCCAGAAAGTAAAAGAGTTAACTCTCGATAAAATCCAACTAACCGAAGGTGCTTTATATCCAACCTTACATGCCTTGGAGACCGATAAGTTGGTAACTACTGAAATTGAATGGATTGGAAAACGCATGCGGAAATATTATCGCCTGAGCCCCGAGGGGAAAATAAAGACAAAAATAAAAGTAAAAGAGTTTTCGAATTTTATGGAGTCGATGGGTTTTTTGCTGGACATAAAGCCTAAAATGTAGTGGATGTATGACTTAAGCAAACAGGAAATTGAATTTATCATTGACGATATGATGGCACAGGGCATCACTACAGAAAGCATTCGACTTAATCTGCTCGATCATGTTTGCATTATTATCGAGCAAAACCTGGGAGAAAATGATGATTTTGAGAAATATTATTTTTCAACTATTAGAAAATTTTACATTCGGAAACTGTCTGAAATAGAAAATGAGGCGCAGATCCTCTTAAGATACAAAAACCATTGGGCTTTGAATAGAAATCAGTTTTTTATCTTACTATTTTTAATTTTTATTGGCCCATTTTTGGGATTTAATATTTTATGGATTGATGCTAACTGGCAATCTGCAAGGTGGAACATTCCGTTTACCATTTGGGGAAATACTGTTGCGTACGCTCTTTGGCCGCTTTTGATTTTATTGGTCATCTTTCTTACACCTGAAAACTTGGATCCATTAATTCCGAGAAATTCTTTGATTTTGCTCGGTAGGAATCCTTTGATTAAAATTGTCAAGGCTGGATGCGATGAATATGCTGAATAGCAGCTCTATTCAGGGTTTTTTAACTATGATGGTCTGACGCTAGTCAAAAATATTATCAATCAATTTTCTTCCTAGGTATATTCTACGATAAATCTTTAAGGGGATTAGTTGCTGTCCATGCCGACAAGAGGGCTCCTGGGAAAAATAATAGCTCGGCTAAAATGACTATTTTTTCAAAGACTCCTCAAAGGATTTTCCAGAATTCAAATCCTTAATCAGCTGGTTCAACTTTTCCCTGGTGTACCACCGGCCCACTTCATATTTGGCGACCATATAGCGAAGCATTATCTGTTCGCTCGTACCACTGTAGAATTGCGCCCCTGTTTTGAATCGGGTTATATCTGGCATGTTTTTAAAATGGTCAGTTCGTGCTATAAATGTGTCCGCGGAGTAGTACGGTCGGTAGTCGTTCTGCATAGCCAGACCATGTTTAAACCAATCCGGGATTACAAAGGTCCATGTGTAGAATCCGACTCTTGTATAAAGTTCGGCATGAGAAATTTCATCAGCGATGATATCAAGATCTGCTGCCTCTTTGCTTAAAACGATATAAGTTCCCAATTTACAATAGGTGACAGCGGGAGCCATAGGATTTACGCTGTAATTCTTAAAATCAGCATCCTGTTCACAATAAATAAATTTCGGATTTGCCCTCTTGCCAGCCCAAAACTGGCTTACTCTGGACGAAGCGCTGTCAACCAGAGATTCAATATTCTCTATGCTTGATTTTTTAGTTTCATGATTAAAATATAATCAGCCTTCCTTTTTGAGGCTGGAAAAGTCAATAAGAATGCTCTTCGTTTCCTGTGGAAATAGTATAAAATGGGCAAAAGCAGTAATGGGAATAAGGGCAAGAAAAATGAACAGTATTCTCAGGAGTCGTTTATTTACTGTTTTCATTTACTTTTTTTAAGGCAAAATAAAATTATTATTAATCTTCAAAACCCCTTGATTTATTTATCCTCAGACCAGGAGTTGTGATTCATAGCTATCTATTACGTTGACCGGTTTTATTTCGACCAAGTACGTTCTTTCAGATTCCGGCGTTATTCATAAAAAACCTGATGGATAAAATGGATAAATTACTTATAAGCGATGTTAAGAAGCAAATAAAGGAATATGGTAAATTATTGAAAGATGTGAAAATTGTTTTAAATGCCCGTGTAAAATTCGGGTTTGATAACAAGAATGAAGTTTTAAATCACCTGATATCAAAATACGGAGAGGAAAAAGGAAATAGGCTGGTTGAAGCATATTAAAATTATTTTGAAGAACGACCTTTAAAGTCCGACTCAAATATTTAACCCCCAAATTGATAGTCCATAGCTATCTAATGCCAGGAGCGAGCAATGGATTCATTGGAAGGCATTCCGGAAACTATATAGCCAGGAAATGTAGACGCTTCTGCTTCATTCCCATTCTTACTTTGTAATTCCTCACAAAGCTGCTCATGAAGAACCTGAGAGTGAGATTCATTCTTTCTCAAGAATAAATCAAAGTGCCAAAGAGACAACGCCGCCACTGTCAGATTTCAATATCAAAATAACGGCTTTCATTTGTTGTCATTCCTTATCAAAATGTGCTTGGAAATTGCTTGGAAATAAAAAAGCACCTACAGATATTACTCCATAAGTGCTTGATTTTCAGCTCCCCCTGTTGGACTTGAACCAACGACCCTCTGATTAACAGTCAGATGCTCTAACCAGCTGAGCTAAAGGGGAATCTCCCGCCCGGTTTCCCGGAAAGGGCTGCAAAAATACGGTTTTTTAGGCTCTGGCAAAATCAGAATCGGGTTAATTTTATCCTGGGTATTTTTTCCACTGAAACAAAATAAAAACAATGAAAACTGCGCTTTATGTACGGATTATAAACTCTTTAGTACTATATACCATACGCAGATCAGCCGGAACATTTTCATTTCTATTAAACGACTGAGATTCCCACCACTCATTCACCACTTATTCAACACTCATTCACCACTCAAAAGCCATTTACGCATTAAGCTTTCAGCCTTCCGCTTTAAGCCTTGAGCCTTCAAACCTAATAAAGAAACTCCGTCTTGTAAGGAAACCGCTCTTTATATAATTCCTTCACCCTGCTCAACAGTGCATCCCGCAGCCCGTCCACATTGGCGCGTTCGGTGGCCGACATAAATACGCAGACCGACTGCGTCTCACTTTCCCATCTTTCTTTCAGCTCCCTCAATAATTCTTCCTTTGTGCCTTCTTCCAGCCAGGCGTCAAAATTAAGTTCCTCATACCGGTCCATCTTATTGAATACATAGATCACCGGTTTGTCAAAAGCATTGATTTCCTGCAGGGTTTTTTTCACCACGCCGATCTGGTCTTCATACTGTGGATGCGAAATGTCTACCACGTGCAGCAACAGGTCGGATTCACGTACTTCATCCAGCGTGCTTTTAAAACTTTCCACCAGGTGATGCGGCAGTTTTCGGATAAATCCGACCGTATCGCTCATCAGGAAGGGCATATTTTCATAAACGAGCTTGCGCGTGGTGGTATCCAGGGTTGCAAACAGTTTATTTTCTGCGAAAACATCGCTCTTACTCAGCAGGTTCATCAGGGTCGATTTGCCTACATTCGTGTACCCGACCAGTGCAACCCGCACGAGCTCTCCTCTTTCCTTACGCTGGGTAAACGCCTGTTTATCAATTTCCTTGAGTTTTTTCCGGAGCAGGGTGATTTTATCACGCACGATACGACGGTCCGTTTCTATTTCCGTTTCACCGGGACCCCGGGTTCCGATTCCGCCCCCCAGCCTTTCCAGATGTTTCCACATCCCGCGGAGCCTGGGCAGAAGGTACTGGTATTGGGCAAGTTCCACCTGCAAACGGGCCTGCGCTGTTTTAGCCCGGCGGGCAAAAATGTCGAGGATCAGGTCGGACCGGTCGATGGTTTTGCAGTCCAGCACTTTTTCAATATTTGTGATCTGTGAACCGGAGAGTTCATCATCAAAAATCACGACGCGGATATCATTTCCCTGTATATATTGCTTGATTTCCTCCAGTTTTCCCTTGCCGATGAAGGTTTTACTGTCTGGATGGGCCAGTTTCTGTATGTATTTGCGCTGGGTGATGGCCCCGGCGGTTTCTGCAAGAAAGGCCAGCTCGTCAAGATATTCATTCACCTGCTGTTCGGTCTGGTCCTGTTGGATCACCGCCACCAAAACCGCCTTTTCTTCCGCCTGCAGGATGTATCGTTCTAAGGCCAATTGTAAAAATTTCGCTAAAGATAATTGTTAAGCTTAAGGCGTAAGGCTTAAAGCATAAGGCTTAATCCACAAAATTAAGGCAAAGCCTTGAGCCTTGAGCCTTGAGCTTTACGCCTTAAATTAAAGTCCGCTCAATACGAGACCGATGGAATATGGGTTCACATTAGGTCCGGCGCCACTTTTGATCAGTGAAGTAATCTGGTAGGTACCGAACACGCCGATCCATCCATAGTTGACGCGGGCTGTGGCTACGAGCCGACCGCTATTGAAAAAACGTGTGGAACTTTGCTTCTCGATATAGTTGTTGATAACCTGACCTGCAGCATTTTCTTTATCTTTTCCTTTTGTATAAGTACTCAACAGGAGGCCGGCTTTGATGCCCAGCGCGATCTTCCAACTTCTGTTTGTATTGGCCGGGTTAAAAGCATACCGGAGTTCAAGTGGCAGGTCGAGGTTGGTAAGCACCAGTTTATATTTCTTAAAATGGTCAGTCTGGCTTACATCCCTGAACGCCAGCGTAACGTTGCCGGGTGTTGCCACGCCGACATCGGTTTTATCGAAGAATATATTACTCGCGTCAATACCCAGACCGGCTCCCACGCTGAAATGCGGATCTGTTTTGAAGGGAAAATCATACATGAAGTAGAAGGCAAATCCCCTGGAAAAACCGGAAGTGTTCATGGAATCGGTTTTGCCGATCCAGTTATCATAACTGAACTCGATCATAAAATGATCGTTGGCCCGATTGGCCAGGTTCAGAGATGCATAGGTTGGTTTCTTTTTCTCCGTTGTGTCGTTCTTCTGGGCTAAAACTGCATGACATAAAAAAAACAGCATCGTCATGCTCAGGAGCTTCTTCATATTTTCAATTGTGTGACAAATGTATTGGCCTTCAGGTTAATAAAAGGTTAAAGCAATCATCAAAAAAGGCCCATAGCCATGGCCATGAGCCTTTGAGGGACAGTCAGTTTTAATGGATTTAACACGGGTGGACCCTGCTGGGCTTGAACCAGCGACCCTCTGATTATGAGTCAGATAAAGCCCCTTTTCATCGATTATCATCTTTTCACTTCTGTTGTCTAATTGTATTGATAATCAATTATATATCTAAGATCCTTTAACTTTCTTTTTCAAATTTTTTCTTCTTTTTTTCGATTTTGCTTGCAAATTGCTTGCAAATTTTTCTACCTTTCTAGCATGATTCCCAGCGCTTATTTGATACTCGACACACGTAAGGAAAAGAAGAATAAAAAATACCCCGCAAAAATAAGAGTTGTTTACCAAAGAGTGCCTTACCTGCTGAAAACCGGGCTTGATTTAACTGAAGATGAATTCAATGGAGCCATGCAAGAAAGAGCCCCAAAGGGCCTCAAAGATGCCAAAATATGGCTCGATGCAAAGAAGGCGAAGGTTGATGGAATTCTCAAGCATATGGACGTATTTACCTTCCAAAAGCTTTCAGATGCGTATTACGGGAAATTGAAAGAAGCCACCGATATCTATCCCTTTTTCGAGCAATATATAAGCAACTTGAAGGTCGAGGACCGGCTAAAAACTGCTTCCGGTTATACAACCGCTATGAACTCCTTTAAAAAGTTTGACAAGAAGGTCGGCTTTTATGAAATAACCAGTGATTGGCTAAATAGGTACCACCGATGGATGCTTGAAACTGAACAAGGGAATTCTGACACGACAGTAGGGATTTACACCCGGT
>JBGPBW010000189.1:0-9710 GCA_041481385.1 Puia sp. | reverse complement strand
GGCCGATCCTTTCGCATCAACTTCGGAAAGTTGTGTTGTATAAACCTGCGCTTCAGCCCACAGGGAAGATAAATCGGCCAGGCGGATAATCGTACCTCCTGTGGTTATATATTCTCCTTCGTGAATTGCAAATTCAGTGATGGTTCCACTGACCGGACTATAAAAACCGGTGACTACTGCAGCCTGTTTGGTTTTTCCTAACAGCGCAATCTGATCAGTACTCATTCCCCATAACAATAGTTTGTTCCTGGCACTTTATACCAATTGTTTGAAATCAACAATGGAATGATCCAGTATTTTTTCTTTTTCAAGTGCAAGTATGTATTCTTGTTTGGCGTTGTTCAATTCTTCACTATATAAATCGTACAGTCGGTCACCTTTTTTTCCGATTTTACCTTTGCCGATACTGTCTACGCGGATATTGCCCAGTTGTACCTGCTGGTCGCTCAGTATGATACCATCCTTTATCAGCTCAGGATTTTTCTGAACCGCTATCAGGGTCATTCCACATATGGGACATTTGCCGGGTTTATCCTCCCGGATCTGATGATGCATAGAGCAGGTATAATAGATATCACTTGCTTGCGCTGAATCCTTATGTCCGGGTTAACAGGATCCCAAAAGAAATATCATGGCACAGACAAGAGCAGTTTTCATATCTATTTTTTATTTTGATAAAACCTTCGCTATCTGCCAGGAATTGGCCATATGCAGTTACAGAATCTGTATCATTCAATCCGGAAATAATCTGGATCTGATCCTGATCAGGGAGACCGGTCTCAACTTTATGTGGCTGAAATCGCCCGCGGTTTTCAAAAAAACAATTTTATCCTTCCCAATGAAATGACGGAATTTTAGTTTTGAAAGGATATTTTACAATTCGGATTTAGGGCTACGTTAGTGCAAATTTATAAATGTTAAAACCTGCATTTACATTTGCTTCATATTATGTTCTGGTTTTGTACCTTTTTTAAATATATACTCACTATTAAGTAAATATGCTCCACTAATGACGATAATATCACCTGCCTTTAACCCTTTCAAGATTTCAATTTGATCATTGCTTTCCTGTCCTGTTTCAACCAGTACGGATTTGTAAGTATTTTTTCCGGTTTGAAGCCAAACCAGTGAGTTTTTTTCATTTCGAATGATCGCATCAGCTGGCAAAGTAAGGGCATTGTTTTCCCGATTTCTTATTGTGACATAGGCAGGCATGCCTGGTTTTAATTCATCTCCCTTGTTTGGGATAGCAACCCGAACCAAATTAATCCTTGTATCCGGGTTTATTTCTGGATTGACCAATTCAATTCGGCCTGGTATTTCCTTTCCGAGGTCAGGTAATTGTACAACGGCATTTCCTTTGGCATCAATTTCTGATAGTTGTGAGGTATATACCTGGGCCTGGGCCCAAAGGTTGGACAAGTCGGCTAACCTGAGAATGGTACCACCTTCAGATATATATTCGCCTTCATGGCTTTCAAAAGATATAATGGTTCCGCTGGCAGGGCTGTAAAACGTGGTAATTGGTGAAGATTCTTTTTTCGAGCCTAGCAAAGCTATTTGATCTGCATTCATGCCCCATAACAGTAATTTGTTCTTTGAACTTTTGATCAATTGTTCAAAATCGATAATCGAGCGATCAAGAACCTTTTCTTTTTCGATGGCAAGAATGTATTCCTGTTTGGCATTATTCAAGGCTTCGCTGTATAAATCATATATTCTGTCGCCCTTTTTTATATGTTCGCCTGCATTCTTAAAATACAATTTATCAATTCGGCCGGCGATTCGGCTGCTTACAGCCGTACTTTTTGTTTCATCTACCATAAGAGTAGCGTTTAAAACAATGGTTCTGCCAATTTTAGATTTGCCAATGGTATCAACCCGGATATTTCCCAACTGTACTTGTTGAGCACTGAGCATGATACCATCTTCCAAGAGTTGCTGATTTTTCTGAACGGCGATCAGGGTCATTCCGCAAATGGGGCATTTGCCGGGTTTGTCCTCCATTATCTGAGGATGCATGGAACAGGTATAATAACTATCGCTGGTTTTGGCGGATTCCGTTTTTTTTGAAGTGCAGGCACTGAAAATAAATATTATAGCGACGGCCAAAATGTATTTCATGGTTATTTTTTTAGTCTAATGAAGCTTTCGCTATCTGCAAGAAACTGTCCGTTAGCTGCAACTGAATCGGTTGCATTCAGTCCTGACAGGATCTGGATTTGATTTTCATAAATGAGTCCGGTTTGAACTTTGTGTGCCTGAAATCCTCCCGGTGTTTTTAGAAATACGACTTTATCCATGCCCAAGGAAAGAACTGCATCTTTCGGCAACCAGTTTTGCAGCTCTTTTTCAGTAAATATTTGCGCACGAACCTGGCTTCCTATAGGTATCATACCCATTGAGTTTTTTAGGTATACTCTGGCAGTTAAGGTCCTACTCTCTGGCCTGAAAATGGGTTCGATGAAATCAATCTTTCCACTTAAACTCATGGTAGGATTTGTTTCCGGAACAATTTTTACGGGGTTGCCAATTTTTACGATGGATTGAGATTCCGGAAATATATTCAGGAGTACCCAAATATTGTCGGTATTGAAAATTTGGAATATGTTTTGACCTTGTTGGACATACATGCCTTCCTTAATGGGTAGTTCTTCCATGGTTACCGTCACCTCTGTTTTTTGTTCGTTAGTATTGATAACCGGCATACTATTACCGGCTTCGTGAAGATGGCCGCTATAGTTACTGTACACGGTTATTGTAGAAGAAGGTTTATTAGAAACAATGACCTTAATTAATTGCTCTTCACTCATGCCCAGCAATAGAAGCTTTTGTTTTGCTGCCCGGATCAATCCCCCATTTTCGGGATCGTTTTTAACCAGAAATAACAGTTCCTGTTGGACAGTCTCCAGTTCAGGACTATAAATATCCATAATCCGGTCTCCTTTATGAATATGCTGGTATCGATAGCGGACATAGAGCTTCTCAATTCTTCCTGAAACTCTGGCAGAAATAATATTAATATGCCGGGTATCATAAGTTACCGACCCAAGCACGTCTACCGGGACAGCTTTCTTTTGATTTTGCAGGCCAATAACCGGAATGGAAGACACCACAAACTGATTAGCTGGTTGAAGCAGATCATCAATTTGAATACCTTTTAGCACTGTTGCTTTTTCTTCTTTTTTGATCAGGTCCATGCCACAAATCGGGCAGGAACCAGGTCCATCCCGAATTATTTCAGGATGCATAGAACAGGTCCATACTTCTTTTGCTTTGCCTGGTTCTGCTGGGTTTTTGCCCTTATCATTGCAGGAAAACAAAAAAATAGCAAAACCAACAGTCAGTATCGATAAATTATATTTTAGAAACCTTATTTTCATAATTGCTATTTTACTTCCCTTATCCTTTCCAGTTCCACCTGCATTAAAAGCAGTTGTTTTTCTTCGTCCAAATATTCGAGTTGGGTGATGTTTAAAGTCTCCCAAGCATCATAAAGTGTAAAAAGTTCTTCGGTATTCTGTTCATAGGCCAAAAGAAGTGATTGAAAATTTCGTCGCAATGCTGGTATAATATTATTCTCGAATACCTGGATTTGCTTCTTTTTGGACGCAATCTCCGTTTGCATGCTGAATGTCATGCCCATTGCGGTGTTTATCATCATTTGCCTTTGCTGATTGAGCGCTTCTGTCTTCCAGTTCAGGCTTTCTACGTTAGCTTTTGAGGACTTGGAAGACCATTTGGCCATCGGAAGTCTTACAACGCCCATTAGGGAATATTGCAGTGGAAAGCCTCCGAATCCAAACATATTGTCATACCGTACACCAAATTCCGGCTTGAGTTTGGATCTCTCAACGTCCTTTTGCAAGTCGGTGAGTTGAATGTCTTTTTCAATGGCCCTGATATCACTCCGGTTATTTACAAGAGATGAACTGTCCAGGGAAATGCTTCCATAATATTTTAGTTCAAAAAGGGTATCGATATCAAACCAGGTTGATTTTTCACGGTTCATAAGCGTATTCAGGATGATTCTTTTTTGTGCAATCTCGTTTTCAAACTGAAGACGTGAATTTTCAAGATTTCCTAGTGAAGCTTTTGCCTTATAATAAGCTCCGACTTTGCCTAGATTGTTTTGATACCGGAGTTCTGCATTCTTAAGCATGAAATCAAGGAGTTTTTGATTCTGGTCGAGGATATCCAACTTTTTTTTAATTATTACCCATTCAAAATAGTTTTGTTTGGCAGCAGCAATAAGTTCGTTAAGGGATGACTGTTTTTTTTCTTTATCCACCGAAGACATAGCGAGTAAATATTTTTCTTCTACGTCCTGCTTTTTTGTGTTTGGGAACATCTGTTCAACGGAAATCATATATTGTCCCATACCTGTCGACCCATTGGATTGTTTTTTCCAAAGATTAGGATCATAGGGAGTCATCCAAAATCCTGTACTCAATTGTGGAGCCTCCCAATTTCTTGCCCCGGCAGCTGCAGCATCCTGTGACCGAATCTGCGCATCATACATTTTAAGTTGTGGGTTATTAAAGGCGATATTGGAAAAGATGCTGTCAAGTGTTAGTTTCTGTTGTGCATAAACTGGCCGGTAAATGAAAAATAGTAATATCAGTAGTCCTTTTTTCATGGTATTAATGATTTGCATCCAGGACGTCTATCTTCCCGAATTTTCGGAGTTCGTATTCTTTGGTCATTAAAAAAATCAGTGGGGTTACCAGTAAAATATGTATGGCGGAAGTCAGTACACCTCCAACCATCGGGAGTACAATGGGTTTCATGACGTCACTGCCGACCCCGCTGCTCCAGAGAATTGGAATCAAGGCAAAGAGAGAGACGGAAACGGTCATGAGCTTGGGTCTTAGCCTCTTGGCTGCGCCTGCTATCACAGATTCCTCTAAATCTTTTGAAGTGATGGTTTCTCTTGAGTTTCCCTTTTTGGCAACCAGTTTCTGCATGGCGTCATTGAGGTAAATCACCATGACAATGCCAGTCTCAACAGCCAGGCCAAATAGGGCGATAAATCCGACTGCGACGGCAACCGATAGATTCACACCCCAGAAGTAAACCATCAATGCTCCTCCTATCAGGGCAAAGGGAATGGAGATCAGACTGAAGAAGGCTTCTCTGGCTGAATGAAAGGCCAAATACATGCAAATGAAAATGATCACCAGGACGAACGGGAGTATCAGTTTGAGGGTCTTTTCACTTCGGATTAGATTTTCATATTGTCCACTCCATTCCAGAAAGTATCCCTTAGGTAATTTGGTAAGCATTTGATCCAATCTGTTTTGAGCCTCCAGCACCGTACCACCGAGATCCCGGTCTCTTACATTGAATAATACAGTTCCCCTCAGGAGTGCATTTTCTGAATTGATCATGGGCGGACCTTCAGAGATGCTGATTTCTGCCACGGCTTCCAGAGGTACCGGTCCGAATTTGATGGTCTGTACCTGAAGACGTTTTATTGCCTGAAGGCTATTGCGATAATCCTGCCCAAAACGGGCGTTCACCGAAAATCGCTGCCTGCCTTCAACGGTTGTGGTTAGTTTTACTCCGCCAAGGGCGCTCTCAATGATGGTATTCACGTCATCTACAGAAAGCCCATATCTTCCAATTTCATCTCTTTTGATTTTAATATCCAAATATTTTCCACCGGTAATCGGCTCAACATAGAGATCCTTCACCCCCGGGATGCCATTGAGCGCCGTTTTAATTTGCTGCGCAAAGACGTTGATAGAATCCAGGTTTTGACCGTAAACCTTTACGCCTACGTCTGTCCGGATTCCGGTCGAGAGCATATTAATCCGATTAATAATTGGCTGCGTCCAGCCATTAGTCGTTCCGGGGATCTGCAGTTTAGAATTCAGTTCATTGATGATATCAGTTTTTGTCAATCCAGACCGCCATTCCGATTTGGGTTTTAAGAGGATGATCGTCTCAATCATACTAATAGGAGAGTTATCTGTTGCTGAATTAACCCGACCTGCTTTGCCAAGCACATTATCTACTTCTGGAACTGACTTAATGATTTTGTCCTGAATTTGAAGCAGACGTTTTACTTCGGCATTAGAGACATCTGGCAAAGTAACCGGCATAAACAGAATAGATCCTTCGTCCAGGGCTGGCATGAATTCCCTGCCCAGACTAAGTAAGAGAGGTACGCTAATAAGTAAAGCGATTATGTTAACGCCGATGGTAGTCTTTCGCCATTTAATACAGGTTCTTATGACTGGTTCATATATTCTTTCCAGAAATCTGGTAATCGGGTTTGCCGATTCAGGGCGAAATCTCCCTTTCATAAAAAATGATATGAGTACCGGCGCCAGCGTGATTACCAGAAAAGCATCTACGATCAGGATAAATGATTTTGTATAAGCAAGCGGATGAAAAAGCTTTCCTTCCTGTCCACTGAGCAAAAAGACAGGCAGAAATGACGCTATGATGATGACAGTTGAAAAAAATACTCCCCTGGATACCTGTTTGCAGGATCGCTCAATGATGGCCATTCTTTCAGCCTCCGGAATCGTTTGATACGTTTTTTCTTTTTTGAAAAAGTTCATCATAGTGATATTTAAAGGGGTGGGGTGTTTTGTCGCTCTGATAAATTGCGGTATGCGTTTTCGGACATAATGATCCCATTGTCGACGATCACACCAATAGCCAATGCAATTCCTGTTAAGGACATGATATTGGAAGAAAGTCCGAATGCATTAAGCAGTATAAAACTTAAAGCGATGGTAATGGGTATTTGTATAATAATGCTCAGGGCGCTGCGCCAGTGCAAAAGAAAAAGCAGTACGATGAGAGAAACGACGATCATTTCTTCGATCAGCTTGTTTTTGACATTATTCACCGAAGCCTTGATGAGTTCAGACCGGTCATAAGCCACTTTAAATTTTACACCTTCCGGTAACCCCTTTTGGACGTCAGCCATTTTCTTCTTGACATTCTCAATCACTTTACTGGCGTTCTCTCCGTAACGCATAACGACGATTCCCCCCACGACTTCTCCTTCGCCGTTTTCATCGAATATGCCGAGCCTCAGGTCTCCGCCCATTTGAACGGAACCGATGTCTTTTACCCGGACTGGAATACCGTTGTTATTCCCGACACCGATGTTTTCCAGATCTTCTTTGTTTTTAACATATCCCAGCCCGCGGATGATATAGGCCATATCGCCCATTTCAAATTTTCTTCCTCCGACATCATTGTTATTGGCTTTCACCTTATTCATGACTTCCATCATGGAAATATTATAGTATTGCAGTTTGACGGGATCTATGACCAGCTGGTACTGTTTTTCAAAGCCGCCAAAGGAAGCCACTTCAGCCACGCCCGGAACGGTTTGTAAAGCCAGTTTAACATACCAATCCTGTAATGCCCTTTGTTCACCCAGATCCATTTGTTTTGCATCGAGGGTATACCAGAAGACATGACCCACTCCCGTGCCATCGGGTCCGAGGGTGGGCGAAATGCCTGCCGGCAGAAGTCTTTGCGCGTAACTCAGTCTTTCCAAAACCCTTGTCCTTGCCCAATAGACATCCGCGTCATCATCAAAAATGATATACACGAAACTCATTCCGAACATGGAAGTGCCACGGATATTCTTCACCTTGGGAATTCCCTGCAGGTTGCTCACCAGCGGATAAGTAACCTGGTCTTCGATGGTCTGGGGGCTTCTGCCCATCCACTCGGTAAAAACGATCACCTGATTTTCAGACAGATCGGGAATGGCATCGATCGGGTTTTGCTGAACTGCAAAGAATCCCCAAACGAAGAGTCCAGCTGCCAAAAGCAACACGATATATCGATGACGAAGGGAAAAGGCAATTAACTTTTGAACCATAAGAATGAATTAATAGGCCATCATATTTTCTTTGGAGAAGTTGATGTCTTTTCGACCAATTTCATTCCACATTTCGGACAGTTACCTGGCTTATCGCTGATCACATCCGGATGCATCGTACAGGTGTAGATTTTGTCTACTTTCTTTTTAACCAGTGTCATCCCACATTTCGGACACTTACCTGGTTTATCTGTTATTACTTCAGGGTGCATCGAACAGGTATAGACATATTTGGCGGTCGAGTCAGATTTGTTGCTCGGCGTTTGCGGCTTCGAGCTTTGTGCAAAGGAGAATGTAATACCTGTTAATACGAATAGAAGAATGATCAGTTTTTTCATTTTTTTTTGCTTTGTATAGTGAATATTTATTTACGATTTTCTCTGGTAATGGCAACATTCTGGAAGACTATTATAAACATTGGATGACGCAATTATAGAATCTATATCATGACCTTCTGCACTGACCAGTTTTTCGATCGTGGCCGGAGTGACTTTTGTTCTATCATAAGTAATCATGAGTGTTTTAGAAGAAACATCCCAATAGGATGACCAGATTCCATGTAGTTTATTAATTGAGCTTTCAATCCGGTGTTTACACATTTCACAGGTGCCATTTACTTTAAAAGTTTTGGATGTGGCAAATGGGCCGTCCCTTTTTGGATTGAATTGTTGAGCGTTGGCAAAGGAGGTTACTGTCACTGCAATAGCAATGAATAAAAGCGTTTTTAGCGTTTGCATAAAATTAATTTAATAGAAGAAAATAATAACTAAATGTCCGTGTCCGGGTAGAAATACCGGACCATAGCTTAACAGAATGTCAAGCATGCAGATGAAGAAAAATCAGAGGCGTAAATTGCGGTAAAGAACGAATAATGGAAGTTTGCCTGATAAAGGCGGTGCATTGTTATTTGGGTACTCGATAGAAATAGAAAAGGCCTTTGAGCTTTGTACAGCTGTATCACTTAGAGCAATGGCCTGGGATAGACTATTGTATTTAAAGAATTCGGAAGGGAATAACTTTTGGTCTTTGTCTGTTTTAATCTGTTTGTGTTCGTCTCTACAGCAACCCATTTTAGCCGCCATGTTTTGAGAAGAAGAAGTTTTTTTAACCATTCCACACTCAGGGCACTTATTACTCTCATGGTCGATCAGGCCCCAGGATGCAAGTTTCCCCATACAATAATGCAGGTGAATAGTAGCTCCCATGGAACTGGAGAGGTAAACAACGGCTAATATGGTAGCTAAAACTTTTTTCATCTAATCCTACCTAAAAGTATCATTTTTTATCAACTATCAAAATTAAGCATTGTTAATTCATAAAATGTCGGGTTTCAGACAGATGCCAAATCTTTACTATTTACAGCAATCCTTCTTCCTTACGAATAAGGCTTTGAAGAGGTTAAGAAAAAATTGTCCAATGGTCTTTACGGTTGTCATTTATCAATTACAGTCATAAAGGTATGTCATGATTTAAACGGATTCTTATAGGATTTTGGTATTAACTTATATAACTAGCTTTATAAAAGGGTTAAATGTTGATATTCGAGGTATATATTTCTATAATCCAGCACTGGTTTATACCCTTTCTACCTTGAAACCGGCTTTTTCGACTACGGATTGTATATCTTTTGCCTGCATATCTTCGCCGGAAACAGTAAGCCTTTTGTCCGGGTTTTGCAAATCTACCTTCCAACGGTCCTTGCCTGCCAGTTCATTTAGTCCAGGAGTCACTTTTTCAATACATCCTGAGCATTTCATATTTGTTTTAAATATTAGCGTTTCCATGTTCTTCATTTATTTACCTTACAAAAATAGACCAGTATAAAGCCGGTGTTGTTACATGATTTGTATCC
>JBGPBW010000188.1:0-9791 GCA_041481385.1 Puia sp. | reverse complement strand
TTTGATTGTGAGGAAGCCACTACGCTATCGATAAACGCCATGCCACGGATGCCATCTTCCACACCCGGGAAATCCAGACTTTCGGGAGCGGGTTGTTTTCCATCAATACGGGCTGTAAGCGTTTGTGCAAAATTGCGGTAGATATTTCCAAATGCTTCGAGATACCCTTCGGGATGACCACCGGGCGTGCGCAGATTGTGGGTTGTATAGGAAGAGAGGGGTTCCTTATATCCAACTCCGGCACGGAAAATCTGTGTGGGCTGGTCGAGCCATTTTACCAGGAGTGTATTGGGTTCCTGCTGGCTCCATTCAAGTCCGCCTTTTTCACCGTACAGACGAATGCGGAGCGCGTTTTCTTCTCCTGCTGCCACCTGTGAGGCCATTAATACTCCGGCCGCCCCGTTATCAAATTTCAACAATACATTTCCATCGTCGTCCAGCGGCCGGCCTTCAACAACAATATTCAGGTCGGCGCAGATCTTTGTGATTTTCAAGCCGCTGATATATTCAGCCAGATGGGCGGCATGAGTGCCGATATCACCCATACAGCCGCTTTTGCCAGAACGTTTTGGATCGGTTCTCCAGGCAGCCTGGGCATTGCCTTCGCGTTCAGTGAGCCTGCTAAGCCAACCCTGTGGGTATTCCACCCAGATTTTCCGGATCCTGCCCAGCACATTGTTTTTCACCATTTGTTTTGCCTGTTTTACCATGGGATAACCGGAATATGTATGAGTCAGGCAGAGAATAAGGCCGGTTTCCTCCACTTTCTTTTTCAATTGCCGCGCCTCATCGAGGGTAAATGCGATAGGTTTTTCAATTACAACATGAAAACCTTTGTCCAGGGCCATCATCGCCGGAGCGAAATGCGCAAAATTGGGTGTGACGATGGTTACAAAATCAATACGTTTATCCGGTGGCATTTTGCTTTCTTTCTCCAGCATGTCTTCAAAATTCAGGTAGGTGCGTTCCGGGGTGAGAAACAACATTTCTCCTGACGCTTTCGCAATTTCGGGGTTAATGCTGAGCGCACCACAGGTAACTTCAATGAGTCCATCCATATGTGCGGCTATGCGATGGACGGCTCCGATGAAGGCATCTTTTCCGCCGCCAACCATACCCATGCGTAATTTTCTGTTCATGATTAAAAATTAAAAAGTAAAAATTAAAAGTGGCGTTCAGGGTTCCGGACTAACAAAATGCTATAAGCTTTGAGCCTTCAGCTTTAAGCCTTATGCTTTAAGCCTTATGCTTTAAGCTTTACGCTTTAAAATGCAAGTTTAAAACTTTAATATACATATTTGTGTAAGAAAGGGAATTGTTTGCTTTTTTATTTACTGAAATAAAAATTACATTTACTTCCTGTTGCAACTTTAGGTACTGACGATTTACATTAAAACGATTGCTATGTCCTCAACTGCTATTTCGCGTCAACAACTTTTTACTGCAAGCTGTCTTTCCCTGCTCGTCACCTCACTGTCATTCGGCATTCGCGCGGGTATACTGGGCAAACTCGGAACTGAGTTCCACCTGAATGCCTCCGAACTGGGCACCATTGCTGCCACTGCGTTCTGGGGATTTCCGCTGGCCGTAGTTGTCGGAGGTATAGTGGTGGATATCATTGGCATGAAGCGCCTGCTCGAAATGGCCTTTATTTTTCACCTGGCGGGTATTATTCTTACCATATCTGCCAGCGGTTATTGGAGTCTTTTTCTTTCTACACTACTTATCGGAATTGCCAACGGCACCGTGGAAGCAGCCTGTAATCCCCTTGTGGCTTCCCTGTTCCCGGACAATAAGACGACCAAACTCAATCATTTTCATCTATGGTTTCCCGGAGGTATCGTGATCGGGACCCTGATTGTATTTGTGCTTGATAAATTCGGCGTACCCTGGCAGGTGGAGGTCGGCACGATGCTGATACCAACTTTAATCTATGGTTATTTGTTTTTTAAATTGAAATTCCCTGTAACTGAGAGAGTAGCGGCGGGTGTTTCCACATTGGGGATGTACAGGGCCTTATTTTCCGGACTATTTTTATTTATGCTAGTCTGTATGTGTTGTACGGCGATCACGGAATTATTTACCGGACAGTGGATTGATGTTCTTTTAAAAAATGTTACTGACAATGCTTTGTTGATACTTACGCTTGAGACAGGCGTTATGGTGGTGGGTCGGGCTTTCGCGGGACCTGTTGTGAAACAGTTTTCCCCCCAGGGTGTACTTTTGATTTCCGCCGTCCTGGCTTCATTGGGTTTATATATGTTGGGCCATACGACGGGTAATATGATATTTGTCGGTGCGCTGGTATTCGGCATGGGCGTCTGTTATTTCTGGCCCACGATGCTGGGTTTTGTTTCTGAAAATCTCCCCAAAACCGGCGCTGTCGGCATGAACCTCATGGGGGGCGTTGGCATGTTTGCCGTAGCGATCTATACCATCATCATGGGAAAACATTATGACGCGCTGGTAGCCAGTAAATTGCCAGCCGGCGCAGACTTGCAGGTATACAATGCCGCTCCTGCGGGTTCAGAAATGGCCAATGCCATTTTCGAGGCTAAAAAGGCGGCAGGTCCGGCGATCATTAATTTTACCATGATGATTCCACTCGGTTTAATCGTTGCATTCGGAGCCTTAAATATTTATATGCGTGGCCGTAGAAAACCGGACATACTGGTCGCCGCTTCCGCTGGTCATTAATTTGGTGTATCATCCGTTTTCATTTCGTAATTTCAAATTCTGATACCGCGCATGAATCCTCGCTCATCCAGGCGAAAACTAATTAAGAATATGCTTGCTGGTTCTGCTGCTTTGGCTGCAGGTACCCAGATGCTCTCTTCATATGCTCCCAAAACAAAAACAAACGATTCTTTGAAGCTGAAAGGAAATATCCATCATTCCGTATGCCGCTGGTGTTATGATTCCATTCCGCTGGAAAGCTTTTGTCAGTCAGTGAAAGAAATCGGAATACCTGCTATCGACCTGGTAGCGCCCAAGGACTGGCCCATGTTACAGAAATACGGTCTTTATAGTTCCATGTGTTATGTGGCAGGAGATGTAAGTCTCACGGATGGATTTGCAGATTCAAAGTTTCATGCAAAACTAATCCCTCAATACACAGAGGTGATCCCCCTGATGGTAAATGCAGGTTATAAAGACGTCATTTGTTTCAGTGGAAGCCGCCGCGGCATGGATGACGAAACCGGCTGGAATAACTGTGTGAAGGGACTTCAGCAGATCATGCCGCTGGCAGAAAAAAACGGAATCACCATCCATATGGAACTGCTCAACAGTAAGGTAAATCACAAGGATTATATGTGCGATCATACCGTTTGGGGGGTTGAGCTGTGTAAAAGATTGGGGAGTCCTAATTTCAAATTGCTGTACGATATCTATCATATGCAGATCGATGAAGGAGATGTGATTCGTACGATACGGGATAATGTTTCCTATATCGGGCATTACCATACCGGCGGGGTTCCTGGGCGACATGAAATTGACGATACACAGGAACTGTATTATCCGGCCATCATGAAAGCGATTATTGAAACGGGTTTCAAAGGATATGTTGCGCAGGAGTTCATTCCGGCGGAAAAAGATAAAATAGCTTCTTTACAAAAAGCAGTTATTATTTGTGATGTTTAAAAAATAATCAATCATCTATGGCAGACAATGTTTACGATGCAATTGTCATCGGCTCAGGAATCAGTGGGGGATGGGCAGCAAAGGAACTATGTGAAAAGGGTCTCAAGACCATTATGCTTGAACGTGGCAGGAATATCGTGCATGTAACGGATTATGTAAATGCAAATAAGGAAGCATGGGATTATCCTCACCGCGGTCGGCGTACTCAGGAGCTCATCAAAGAGTATCCGGTACTGAAAAGAGATTACCCGCTCAGTGAAACCAACCTGGATTACTGGTGCAGTGATCAGGATAGTCCTTATACTGAAATCAAAAGGTTCGACTGGTTCCGCGGATACCATGTCGGTGGCCGCTCCCTGATGTGGGGGAGACAGAGCTATCGCTGGAGTGATCATGATTTCGAAGCCAATGCAAAGGACGGACATGGTGTTGACTGGCCGGTACGATATAAAGAGATTGCGCCCTGGTACGATTACGCTGAAAAATTTGCAGGCATCAGCGGTAACCGGGACGGCCTGGACATTTTACCCGACGGCCAGTTTATGCCTCCCATGGATATGAACTGTGTGGAAGTGGATTTTGCTGCTAAACTGAAAGAACATTTTAACGGAACCCGTCATTCCATCATTGGCAGAACGGCCAATATTACTGAACCCATTCAGGGACGTACCAACTGTCAGTACCGGAATAAATGCGCACTGGGTTGTCCTTTCGGAGGATATTTCAGCACGCAGTCATCCACGCTGCCGGCTGCGATTAAAACCGGGAACCTCACGGTTCGTCCCTGGGCGATCGTAACGAAGATCATTTATGATAAGGATAAAAAAAGAGCGACGGGCGTAGAAGTGCTGGACGGGGAAACCAATAAAACCTATGTGTATAATGCAAAGATCATTTTCCTGAATGCATCAACATTAAACAGTGCGTGGGTGCTGATGAATTCTGCAACGGATATCTGGCCCGATGGTCTGGGAAGCAGCAGCGGGGAATTGGGACATAATATCATGGACCATCACCTGGGTGTTGGTGCCGGAGGTACGATAGAAGGATATGACGACAAATATTATTTCGGCAGAAGGGCTAATGGCATTTATATACCGCAGTTCCGCAATGTAGGCAGCGACAAACGCGATTACCTGCGTGCATTCGGATACCAGGGTGGTGGCAACCGTGGGGGATATTTACGGAGTGAGGAAGAACTTACACTCGGAATTGATTTGAAAGAAGCGTTGACCGAGCCGGGTCCCTGGAGCCTTCACCTGGGTGGTTTCGGCGAAACACTTCCCTATCACGAAAATAAAATTACCCTGGATAAAACAAGAAAGGATAAATGGGGACTCAATGTCCTCGCGATGGATGTGGAGTATAAGGAGAATGAAAAGAAGATGCGGCTGGATATGAAAAACGACGCTGTAGAAATGCTTACTGCGGCAGGGGCTAAGAATGTAAAAGGATATGAAGGAGATGGTACACTCGGACGGGGCATTCATGAAATGGGTTCGGCCCGGATGGGGAAGGATTCCAAAACATCGGTGCTGAATAAATACAATCAGATATGGGATGCACCCAATGTATTTGTTACCGATGGTTCATTCATGGTTTCTGCTTCCTGCGTGAATCCTTCACTGACCTATATGGCATTTACCGCCCGGGCAGCGGATCACGCGGTTAGTGAGCTTAAAAAGGGAAACCTGTAAAATTTGGAAATTGTTTTTTAACTTTTTAACTTTTATTTTTTAATTTACAAGATCATGAACAGAAGAGAAGCACTTTCATCGGTGGCGTTGTTGCTGGGTGGCACAATCATCGGAGCTGAAATGTTTTTATCGGGTTGCACTAATGCAGATAAAAATATCGGGACCGCAGGCCTGAATTTTTCTCCGGAGGATATTTCCTTTCTCGACGAAGTGGGGGACACCATTATACCTGCTACTGATACACCGGGTGCCAAGGATGCAAAAATTGGCGATTTCATGCACACGATCGTCCGGGATTGCTATGATGAAAAGCAGCAAAAGATTTTTGTAGACGGTATGGGTTCACTTAATCAGTCGAGTAAACAAAAAAATGGAAAGTACTTTCTAGAATCCAGTCCGGCAGAGCGCAAAGCCCTGCTGATTGATCTGGATAAGGAACAAATGTCTTATACTGCCAAGAAGAAGCTAGAAGATCCTCCGCATTATTTCCGCATGTTGAAGGAACTGACTATTTGGGGATATTTTACTTCTGAACCCGGCGCCACTAAAGCCCTGCGTTATATTGCAGTTCCCGGCAGATACGAAGGCTGTATTCCCTACAAGAAAGGTGATAAAGCCTGGGCGACTTAGTCTCCCTGATTATTTCAGATTTTCCAATCGTTTTCTTAAAGATTCCAACTGACCGTTCGCCGTTTCGAATATTGATTGTTCGGTTGAACGGTCTTCTGTATTTTTTTCCAGATCGGCCTTGTAATTTCTAAGCTTTTTCTCGTAGTCTGTCTGGTCATCCATCAGTTTGTCCATTTTTTTATGAGCCTTGGTCAGTCCGGCTTCATCTCCTGTCGACATT
Source organism: Puia sp. (assembly GCA_041481385.1). Taxonomy (GTDB): domain Bacteria; phylum Bacteroidota; class Bacteroidia; order Chitinophagales; family Chitinophagaceae; genus Puia. The sequence goes on along the minus strand of JBGPBW010000188.1, from coordinate 3,602 downwards.
TTACTTATTTCCCGGTTCAGCTTATCCTGATCTTTCCTGTTCTGCTGCAGGTCGCTGTCGTAACTGCGGATTTTCTTGGCAATATCCCCGGAATCATTCTTCAGGTCGACCATTTTCGATTTTATTTTATCTACTATTTTCTGCTGGGCGGCAATTTGTTGTTTCAATGAATAACTCAGGATATTGTAACGCATGCTATCCAGGTAAGTAACCGCCATCCGGATAAAAGAACTGTCTTCTTCGTTCGCGGGAACCAGGGTTTCCCCTTTCCTAACCGGAAGAAGACTGACGATGGTAATGTCCTTTTCAGCATGACTCTTCTGGTTGATATTGAAATAGGCATCAATAGTTGATGACGATGCATCGTTAAGCGGTACGGACCTGTAAACGATAAAATCCTTGTAATGGGCATCTTTATATCCCTTCCTTGACATGTATTCCTTTACTGCATCTGTAACCACATCTTCTTCATAAGGTACCTGTATGGCAGCTACCGGGTACTGGGTTTTTTGAAAACTCAGACTGCTTTTGTACGACTGGGCATTTACAGCAGGGGAAAGAAGAAGGGCAATTGCCAGGACTGGCAGAAAATTTTTCATGGTTTGGGTATTTGGGTATATTTTTTATTGAACAGAATGGTGCAAACTTAATCAAGTTTTAAAATAAAAAGGCCCGGGGATCGATGTATCGACAACCCGGGCCTTGGTCAGCCAAAGGATAGCTGGTCAAAAAAGGTCTTACAAAAGGTAAGAAAAATTAAATGCAATTATCTTGTACTGCCATAACCCACATATCCTTTAGTGGACTCACATCCATATCTTCCCGTGCTCCGGTAACTGGCACAGGACGTAAGTACAGACGCAGCCATGGCGATGATAGCGATTACTAAAACTGTCTTTCTCATTTTCCTGGGTATTTTGATGAATAATTAAAGCCTGGTATCAGGTAGACCAGGTAAATCGTAGGGACGGATGTTTAAGCTGAAGGCTCAAAGCTTAAGGCCAAACAGAAATTAATTTAGGAGGGTGCGAATGAAAAAAGCTTTAAGCGTTAGGCTTTAAGCCTTAAGCTTAAATTGGTTTTGTTTCGAAGGATGATACGGGAATAAGCAAAATAAAACAATATTATCCGTAAATGCAATAGCCCGGGCCTTTTAGATATTTTTTGTGATTCCGTTTGGCTAAGATACTTTTAGCTCTATCTTAAATAAGGCAATTGCAAGTTCATTTTATAGCCATTGGAGGAAGTGTTATGCATCAGCTGGCCATTGCTTTGGCCAGAAAGGGATACCGGATAACGGGAAGCGATGACGAGATTTTTGAACCTGCCAGGGCAAACCTGGCAAAACAGGGCATTTTACCCGAAAAAACAGGCTGGGTGCCTGAAAAGATACATAGTGGGCTTGATGCTGTAATCCTGGGTATGCATGCAAAGGAAGACAATCCGGAACTACTCAAAGCCAGGCAGCTAAATCTGAAGATTTACTCATTTCCCGAATATATTTTCCAGGAAAGCCGGGACAAAACAAGGGTTGTGGTCGGCGGCAGCCATGGCAAAACCACCACCACTTCGATGATCATGCACGTCCTGCAGGGCGCAGACAAAGCATTTGACTATATGGTCGGTGCACGACTGCCCGGTTTCGAATTTTCCGTATCCATAACAGACGCGCCTGTGATCATCTGCGAGGGCGATGAATATCCTGCCAGCGTGCTGGAGAAACGTCCCAAATTCCATTTTCTTTTTCCGCATATCGCGGTGCTTACCGGCATTGCCTGGGATCATATCAATGTATTTCCCAGTTTTGATTTTTACCTGGAACAATTCAGGATTTTCGTTCGTATGATCGAATCCGGGGGATTGCTGATTTATAATGAACAGGACCTTTTACTGAAAGAGCTGGTTACAAAAGAAGCGTCTGCTGATATGCGTATTACAGGTTATGGAATACCCACACACGAGGTTAAGGAAGGTCATACAAGTATGCTATTGGAAAATAATTGGAGAACGCTGCAGGTATTTGGCAACCACAACCTGATGAACATCCAGGCAGCCTGGCTGGTTTGCTGTGAACTGGGCGTTACAGCCAATATTTTTCTGGAACAGATCGCTCTTTTTACAGGCGCTTCAAAAAGACTCGAGCTGCTGTCATCCAATGGTCAGACGCGCATTTTCAGAGACTTCGCCCACGCACCTTCCAAGGTGAAGGCGACAATGGAAGCAGTGAAAGAACAGTTTCCCGATCACCAGTTAATCGCTGTACTTGAACTGCACACTTACAGCAGCCTGAATGCAGGATTTATGAAGGAATACAGCGGCGTGATGGACCCCGCCGAACAGGCAGTTGTATTTTATTCAGCTCATGCTCTCGAACTTAAACGGATGCCGCCCCTTGATCCGGATCATGTTAAATCCGGCTTTGGAACAAAAGGACTGATTGTGATCAATTCGGCATACGAATTGTCGCTGTGGCTTCGGTCTCAAACATATGGGAAGACGAATTTGCTGCTCATGAGTTCAGGTAATTACGATGGATTGGATATTACTACATTTGCAAAAGAAATTATTGCATAACCCATACAGATTCATGTTACAATTAAACAAACCACTGGCTGTTATTGACCTGGAAACTACCGGAATTAACCTGGCCACAGACCGCATCGTAGAGATCGCCATCGTCAAGATTATGCCGGATGGGACCAGAATTGTAAAACACAAATTGATCAACCCTGAAATGCCCATACCCAAACAGGCTTCAGATATTCACGGAATAACAAATGAAAAAGTAAAAGAAGCGCAAACCTTTCGACAGGCGGCCAATGAACTCAAACAATTTCTGGAACAGTGTGATCTTGCGGGATATAATTCGAACCGATTTGATATTCCACTACTCGTGGAGGAATTTCTGCGGGTTGGAATCGAGATTGATATGAAAGGGAAAAAGCTGATCGACGTTCAACGGGTTTTTCATTTAATGGAACAACGCACTTTATCAGCGGCCTATCGGTTTTATTGCGACAAACTGCACGATGGCGCACATGGTGCACAGGCAGACGCAGAGGCGACACTTGAGATCCTGTTGGCTCAGATCAAACGTTACCCCCAAATGGGTGCGGACCCCGAAAGCATCGTTAAATTTACCGGCGACGACCAGGTTGTGGATTTTGCACGGCGGTTTTCCATGGAAAATGGGGTTGAAATCTTTAACTTCGGTAAACATAAAGGAAGGGCTGTTGCAGATGTTTTAAAATCTGAACCGCAGTATTATGACTGGATGATGAAGGGTGATTTCCCGATGCATACAAAACAGAAATTAACCGAGATTTTCAACCGCACGATGCTGAAAAAAGATAAAACGATTAGCTAAGCTGGAAAAGATTGTTATCATACCGACTTATAATGAGAAGGAAAATGTTGCCGACATTTTGGATGCGATATTTTCTTTACAGGAAGATTTTCATGTACTCATTATCGATGATGGTTCGCCGGATGGTACTGCTGATATTGTACGCCGGATGCAGTATAAATATCCGACCGAACTTTTCCTGGAAGAAAGAAAGGGCAAATTGGGTCTCGGCACTGCATATATTCATGGGTTTAAG
>JBGPBW010000187.1:0-9802 GCA_041481385.1 Puia sp. | reverse complement strand
GTTTTGCGCTTGCATAAGATAATGATATGAACTATTTTTATTCCTAACAATCCCCTGTTTGTGTAGTTTCTGAAAAGAAAAAACCCTGACAGAATCCTAGAAAAAACTAAAGTAATATCCATGAAACCAAAATCTACGCTCTCTGCCATCGGTGGCTGGAACTCCTTCTTCTTCTGTGTAGGTATGTACGTCGTCGCATTATTTTTTTCCATCTTTGTATGTTCCTCTATTTTTTATGTTGTAAACAGCAACAAACCCACTAAAGGAAACCTGACAGAAAAATCTACTACGAAGGCTGAGTTAGTCGCTTCCATTAAATAGGCTTAACGCCTAACGCTTAAAGCCTAACGCCCAAGGCGTAAAGCATAAGGAATAACTCCTAACGCCAGGACCAGAAAATATTTGAGCACCATTGGTGCTTTTTTTATTGGATATTATGGCCCCCAATCAGATTGAATTGCCCAATTTTAAATTGCTTTAAGCCTTAAGCTTTACGCCTCACGCCTTAAGCCTAGAGAACGGTGCTTTTTTTATTGAATATTACGTCTCCCCAATCAGATTAAATTTTCTAATTTTTAAATTGCGTTAAGCGTTAGGCGTTAAGCGTTACGCCTAAAAGATTATCTTCGTCGCAACACAAATCATATGCAGGGAATAGCCAAAATCTTCTCCGGTACAGGCTCCCAATACCTGGCCGAAAAAATTTGCCGTAGGTATGGCTGTCCTTCGGGAAAAATAACCATCCAGCATTTCAGTGACGGGGAAATCCAGCCGGTATTCAATGAGAGTGTCCGCGGCGACATGGTTTTCCTGGTTCAGAGCACGTTTGCACCGACCGACAACCTCATGGAACTTCTGCTGATGATCGATGCGGCTAAACGCGCTTCCGCCTATAAAGTGGTTCCGGTAATGCCCTATTACGGATATGCCCGCCAGGATCGGAAGGATAAACCCAGGGTTGCCATTGGTTCTAAGCTGGTAGCCAATATGTTAGTGGCTGCCGGAGCCGACCGGGTGATAACCATGGACCTGCATGCCCCCCAGATCCAGGGTTACTTTGACATACCCGTGGATCACCTCGACAGCTCGGCCATTTTTATCCCTTATATAGAGAATTTACAGCTCGAAAACCTTACCTTTGCGGCCCCTGACGTGGGAAGTGCCAACCGGATCCGGGAAATCGCTTCTTATTTCAATGCCGAGATGGTGATTTGCGACAAACACCGGAAAAGAGCAAATGAAATCGCCAGTATGGTGGTGATCGGGGAAGTGGAAGACAGGGACGTAGTGCTGATCGATGATATTTGTGATACGGGCGGAACCCTGGCCAAAGCCGCGGGACTGCTGAAGGAAAAAGGGGCGCGCAGTATCCGGGCGCTTTGTACACACCCGGTACTCAGTGGAAATGCTTACGCAAATATCGAGAACAGTGTTTTGGAAGAGCTGGTGGTATGTGATACGATTCCGCTCAAACAAAAATGTTCTAAAATAAAAGTACTGAGTGTGGCGGAACTTTTTGCGATTGCGATCCGGAACGCATTTGAGAACAGGAGCATCACCGGTTTGTTTATCCACTCACAGCTCAGGAATAAGTAGCGTATTTTTAAATCAAATATAAACATGCAAACAATTACCATCGAAGGACAACTCAGGACCGGACTCGGCAAACAAGCCACCCGTCAACTCCGCTCTGAGGGAAAAGTGCCCGGTGTAATTTACGGGGGTGCACGCGAACTGAATTTTTCAGCGCCTGTCACAGCTTTCAAGAACCTTGTATACACACCGGATTTTCAGCTCGCAGAAATTAAACTGGACGGTGCAACTTATCGCTGCATTATGAAAGACATCCAGTTCGACAAAGTAACAGACGATCTCAATCACGTTGATTTTATGGAATTGGTGGAAGACAAAAAAATCGTCGCAACCATTCCACTGAAATTCACTGGTGCAGCCAAGGGCGTGAAAGATGGCGGAAAGCTTATCACCAAGATGAAGGCTCTGAAGATTAAAACATTTCCGAAATTCCTGCGCGAAAATATTGAAGTGGATCTGACCAATCTCGAATTGAATGGCAACGTACGGGTGGAAGATGTAAAAGCAGATAACTACGAGATCCTGAATTCACCTAGAATTCCGGTTGCTTCCGTCGTATTGACCCGCGTGTTGAAACAGGAAGAAACAACAGCCGTCGCTGGTGCCGCACCCGTTGCTGCTGCTGCCGGAGCTCCTGCAGCTGGCGCACCTGCTGCTGCCGCGGGCGCTGCGAAAGCACCTGCTGCAAAACCTGCTGCCAAGAAGTAGGCGAATCAGTATATTTTTTTACAGGCTGTTTCATTTGGTGGAACAGCCTTTTTTTTAATTGTCAATTGTCAATTGTTAATTCTGAAGGGTGAGAGCGAAATAAATTGCGCGAATTTCACTTCCACACCTCCACATTTCCACACCTCCACACTATGACCTATTTGATCGCCGGTCTTGGAAATATTGGATCCGAATATGACGGAACCCGTCATAATATCGGATTTGATGTGGTGGATGCCCTGGTATATAAACACGGCGGATCTTTTGCTATCGACCGGCTGGCAGCAAAGGCGGAGATTACGTATCGCGGGAAATCCCTTACCTGCATCAAACCGACTACTTACATGAACCTGAGCGGGAAAGCACTGCGGTACTGGATGGAGAAAAAGAAAATACCGGTTGAGCGCCTGCTGGTAATTACGGATGATATTGCCCTTCCTTTGTCCAGATTTCGCCTCAGGGGCAATGGTTCAGATGCCGGCCATAACGGTTTGAAAAGTGTTTTTGAAGAATTACAGACCGAAAATTATCCCCGGTTGCGCTTTGGCGTTGGCAACGGGTTTCCACGTGGCATGCAGGTTGAATATGTATTGGGAAAGTGGCGGATTGAAGAAATGCCACTGGTAAAAATCAAAATTGAGAAGTCCGTTCAGGTAGTGGAAAGTTTTGTGCATCTGGGCCTGGAAAGGACTATGAATGATTACAACAAAATAGAGGTAACGCTATGATTTGTAATTGGGAATCATTATTTTAGCAGTCCAATTCCGATAGGACCCCGATGGTCCGCTCCACTACCTATGTCAAAAAACCCATGCCTTTCCAGGCCTTTTAATCACGTTAGAATCTTCTATTTAAAACCTTGATCGAATATGAAAATATTCTGCGTTGGTCGTAACTACGTTGCGCATGCTATTGAATTGAATAATGAAGTACCGGATGAACCGGTGATCTTTATGAAACCCAAAAGTGCCCTGTTGCAGGCACATACTCCTTTTTATTATCCGGAGTTTACCAATGAACTGCATTACGAGTGTGAACTCGTACTTCGGGTTTCAAAAAACGGGAAATACATTCAGGACCGTTTCGCTTCCAAATATTATGATGCCGTAACCGTGGGCATTGATTTTACAGCAAGGGATATTCAAAACGATCTGAAAGCTAAAGGGCTGCCCTGGGAAAAAGCCAAGGCCTGGGATAATTCTGCAGCTGTCGGAAAGTGGATCCCCATTCAGAATATAAAAAACAAAAAGGATATTAATTTCGGACTATATAAAAATAAGGAACTGGTGCAGTCGGGTAAATCGAGCCTGATGCTGCATAATTTTGATCAGATCCTGGCCTATATCTCAACGTTCTTTTCTTTAAATATCGGAGATCTCATTTTTACCGGTACACCGGCAGGTGTGGGTGAATGCGTGGTCGGCGACGAGCTGGAAGCATTCATTGAAGATGAGAGTATGCTTTCACTTGAAATCAAATAGAATTTGGTCCCGCACCTGCGGGAGAAAATTTGAAGATTTGAAAATATAATTTCCAAATTTCCAAATTTCCAAATCTTCAAATTATCTGAATGATCGATTCTGCAACCTTAATAAAGGCCTACAAACTGATGTGCACCGCCCGTGCCATGGCGGCCCTTTATGAAAAAAACCGGTCGGTTTGCAAATACGTACATTCCGTTTCAACAGGTCATGAAGCGATACAGCTGGCGACTGCCTTCCAGCTGGAACCACAGGATTGGCTGAGTCCTTATTATCGTGACGAAAGTTTATTGCTCGGCCTGGGCTTTTCACCAGAAATCCTCATGCGCCAGTTGCTGGCAAAGGGTGATGATATTTTTACCGGCGGAAAAGTTTATTATTCCCATCCCAATTTTCGCGGACCCGGCAAGCCCACCATCATTCACCAGAGCAGTGCGACCGGCATGCAGGCGATTCCGGCAACAGGAGTCGCGCAGGGTATTGCTTACCTGGAAAAAAAAGAGCGTATTCAAAATCATCCCGTCGTGCTTTGTTCCTTCGGAGATGCAAGCATCACTGAAGGGGAAGTAAGTGAAGCATTTCAATTTGCGGCACTTAAACAACTGCCCATCATTTACCTGGTGCAGGACAATGAATGGGGAATCAGTGTTTCTTCCGATGAAGCCCGCAGCATGGATGCTTTTTATTATGCAGGTGGTTTTGACGGAATGGAAAGAATTAAAATTGATGGTGCCGATTTTGAACAATCATTTTATTGCATGCAGCAGGTTTTTCAATGGGTGAGGAAATATAGAAGACCTTACCTGGTTCAGGCCCGCGTGCCGCTCCTCACGCACCATACCAGCGGTGTGCGTTTGGAATCCTATCGGTCAACAGCTGATCTGGCCAGGCACCGGGCCGCAGATCCCCTGGCCGTTTTAAAAAGACAAATGCAGCGACATGGCATCACGCAAGAGCTGATGATGGAACTGGAAGAAGAGGCGGTGAAAATTGCTGAAAGCGATTTTGAAAAAACGATCGCCTTACCCGAACCTGAAGCTTCCACAGCAAACGAATATATTTTTGTTCCGACACCTGTGCTGACAGAATCCGGTGAAAGAACACCTGCCGATGCCAAAAAAATTCCCATGGTGGATGCAGTTCTTTATGCATTAAGGGAAATCCTGGAAGATGATCCGGATGCTGTATTATATGGCCAGGATATCGGAAGAAGACTGGGTGGTGTATTTCGCGAGACCGCAACACTCGCCGCTCAGTTTGGTGACGACCGCGTATTTAACACGGCCATTCAGGAAGCTTACCTGATCGGTTCTACTGCGGGTATGTGTGCAACCGGTTTGAAACCCATTGTTGAAATTCAGTTTGGCGATTATATCTATCCCGGATTTAATCAGCTGGTCACGGAAATCTCGAAATCATGCTACCTCAGTAATGGAAAATTCCCGGTACAAACCCTGATCCGTGTACCTGTCGGTGCTTATCAGGGAGGCGGGCCTTATCATAGCGGATGTATTGAAACCACACTCTTGTCTATTAAAGGATTAAAAATTGTTTATCCTTCCAATGCGGCCGATATGAAGGGATTGATGAAAGCCGCCTTTCTCGATCCCAATCCGGTAATCATGCTTGAACACAAGGGACTCTATTGGAGTAAAGTGCCAGGAACGGAACTGGCGAAAACAGCTGAACCCGCACGTGATTATATCATTCCCCTGGGTAAAGCGGCCATCGCACTTCAGGCTGATGAACAGGCAATAAATAACGGCGAGTCCGTTGTCGTGATCACTTATGGCATGGGTGTGTATTGGGCGATAGCTGCTGCGGGGAATCTGCCGGGCCAGGTCGAAGTAGTCGACCTGAGGTGTTTATTTCCATTGGATGAAGAACTTGTTTTCGAATCCGTGTCTCGTCATGGAAAATGCCTGGTCCTCACAGAAGAACCACAGAATAATTCATTTGCCGAAGCGCTGGCGGGAAGAATATCCAAGGCCTGCTTCACTGCTCTCGATGCTGCTGTCGAAGTGCTCGGTGCCCTGGATGTTCCCGCGATCCCGATGAATATTGTCCTGGAAAATGAAACTCTTCCCAATGCTGTTAAGGTAGAAGCGAAACTAAAGGCACTTTTAACTTCGTAATATGGGAGTATGGGAGTATGGAAGTGTGAAATTTAATTTCCACACTTCCACACCTCCACACCTCCACACTAATCTTTCGTGTCTCTTACCCTGAATGAAGGAGTAACATAGTCTTTCGGAAGATGATCAGAAGGCACCGTGCTTTTATTGCCATCCCTGATATTACTGTAGTGAGACGACATGATCTCAACACCGGCTTCATTAAAAGCATCCTGAATGTGCTGGTGAAGAAATGAATAGATCACTTGCTGCTCGTTGGGAACATGGGTATAAGCATTGATTTGGTATGTGACATAAAAATCATTCAGTTTTTCCTGGAATACAAAAGGCGCCGGGGTCTTTTCTATATGATCCGTTGCCAGTGCTGCTTTGATCAATAGTTCGTGAATCTGCCTCCAGGGCGTGTCATATCCGATGGTAACGGAAGTATGCAGGATCAGTCCATGCTCCGCAGCATCGGCGCTGTAATTCGTTGTATGACTCGCCATCACCGTGGAATTGGGGATCGACACAATTTCGTTCTTGATGGTTTTAATTTTTGTAACCAGTATGGATTTTTCCACCACATCGCCGGTAACCTGGCCAATTTGTATGCGGTCGCCGATCCTGTAAGCCCGCATATAGGTGAGTACGAGTCCGGATATTATATTACCCAGCGCCCCCGCAGATCCAAAAGTAAAAAGCACACCAATAAAAACAGAAACTCCTTTGAATATCGGGGAATTGGAACCGGGCAGATAGGGAAAAATAACAATAAGCATAAACGCAAAAACCAGCACCCTGATGATTTGAAATGTGGGGTTGGCCCAGTCTACATAAAATCCGGGTATCTTCAACCTGCCTTTCTCGATCTCGGTTTTGAAAAAAACCAGCAGACGCAGGAAATACCTGAATATGAATACAACCACAACTATAGTTAACAGGTTGGGCAGGTAATACCAGACGGAGATCAATATTTTTTTAGTCGGATCCAGGAAAAAAGAAACCAGTTTTGTACCCAGGCCACCCGTCCAGGGAAAGATACCCAACAGAACAAGAAGTGACATATATATCAATACAAGGAAGCAAATCCATTGCAGGATATTAAGCCCAGAAAAAAGAACCTTCATCTGCCGGTTAGTATCCAGCAATTCATAGTTCCGGAATTTCAGACCCTTAAATTTAATGCCCCGCTGACGTTCAAATCTGATTTTTATCCAACGAAATATTCTCGCAACAATGTAAATAAGTGCGACTAGTACGGCAAGAACTAAAACAGCCAGGGAAATGTCGCGAATCCTCGCCTGCAGACTATGTTCCTTTTTATATTTTTTTACAGCTGAAATAATGATTTCCCTGTATTTTTTTGCCAGTGGCTCCGGAGTTGAGTTTTCCCAAATGGCGTCAAGATCTGAAACACTTTTAATGATATTGTCCTTATAAGAGATATCCACCGTCGACAGACCGGAGGAAATAATTTTTATGGAATCCGGATCGAAGAAATAATCATCGGACATCGAACGTAAACGTTGTGATAATGTATGCGCACGGGCTTCCGGGGTGAAACTTCCCAATCTTGCATAGATATAAAACAGGGTATCATAATCCAGGATTACCGGGAAGCCGGAGACGATCGACCGCATGGAGTCTACCTGCCGTTTCAGCGTTTTGTAATTAAGGGAATCCCTGGATCGGATCTGATCTATTTCGTCGCTTAGTTCGCGTTTTTTTTTGCTGTCTTTGTCTTCCGAATTCAGCTCCTGTATTTCTTTATTCAACTGGAGCTGACGGATGGAATCTCCAATCCGGTCGATCTGGATCGACTGGAACACATCAGACTGACGATTGAGGATGAGGTTTTTTTCTGAATCAACAGACCGGGTGGATTCGGGTCCATTTCTTTTTACGCCAGTGTCGGTTTGTGCCTGCAGGGAACTGCTCCCTGAAATCATCCAGAGACAGAATAGAAAATGAAAAGAAAATATCCGGTTCATTCCATAATGAAATAGCTGGGTAAAGTTCGAATTTAAGGCTGATAACTGAAACTGGCTTTCTGGTCACCAATCATCACATCAAAGTTTCCGGCTTCAGTGACTGTTTTCAGTTTTTCATTTACAAATGCAAGATCTGTTGCATTAAGTGTAAAGGAAACGGTTTGTGTTTCACCGGGTTTCAGATTGATTTTTTTAAATGCACGAAGTCTTTGCATATTGGGCGTGATACTCGCATATTGCTGGTGCGTGTATAATTCCACACTGCGTTTTCCTTCTTTTGTTCCGGTATTGGTCAGGGAGATGTTTACCGTAATACTACCGGATCCCTTCAACTGATTTGAACTCAGATTCAGCGGCCCATATTTGAATTGCGTATAACTCAGTCCCCATCCAAATGGGAAAAGCGGATTGTAGCCGTCCCATGTCATATCCGAATTAAAAATCTCGCGAACATCTTCCGTATGTTTCCTGTCATAAAGAACCACTTCTCCCGAATAACGTGGGTAGGAAAAAGGAAGGATGCCATTGGGATTGTAATCGCCAAATAAAACATCGGCGACAGCCTCTGCAGTTTTTTTGCCCGACCAGTATGCCATCAGGATAGCAGGCATGAGTGGTTCGATGCCGGTGATCAAACGTGGCCTGCCTTCCGTCAACACCAGGATAACGGGTTTGCCGGTTCCCGCAGCCGCACGGGCCAGGGCCATTTGATTTTCCGGCAGGGCCAGGTCGCGGATATTACCAGGACTTTCTGCATAGGCATTTTCTCCCAGGCACAAAACAATTACATCCGCATCTGCGGCCGCAGCTTTTAATTTCATCGTGTCAAAATTCTGCGGATTATCAAAGCCCCTTACACTGATGACAGATCCTTTTCCTCCTGTTTTTTCGAGAACTGTTTCACCAATGGTTTTGCTGTCGGCCGGATACAATTGTTCCTGGTTTCCCTGCCAGCAATATGACCAGCATCCGTTGAGTGGCGCAATACTGGCAGCGGAAGGTCCGGCCACCAGCACTCTCTTATCTTTTGAGAGCGGCAGAATATTGTTTTGATTTTTCAATAATGTCATCGCTTCCTGTGCCGCGATGAGGGCAGTCTGCTGGTATTCCGGTTTTCCGAAATTGGCCAGGGTGCCTTCTTCAGGATAAGGATTATCAAAAAGTCCCAGACGATATTTCAGTGTAAGGATACGTCCCACTGCTTCGTTGATCCGGCTGATGGATACTTCTTTTTTCTCTACGGCTTCTTTCAATAAATCAAAGAAAGAATAATCCGCGGGCACCATACTCATGTCGACTCCCGCATTTACTGCCATCACAACGGCCTGTCTGGGACTGTTAGCCACCAGGTGGCGGGTATGTAAACGGATAATATCTTCCCAGTCGGTAACAACCAAACCCTGAAATCCCATTTCCGTACGTAGTACATCAGTAAGCAGGTATTTGCTAGCGTGTACCGGCACACCATTGATTTCTCCGGAATTGATCATGATGGTGGCAGCGCCGGCTTTAATGGCATCATGAAACTGGGGCAGAAAATATTCCCTCAATTCGATTTCTGGAATATAGGAGGGGCTCCGATCCTTACCCGAACGCGGAGCGGAATAAGCGAGGTAATGTTTCATACAGGCGGCGACGGCAGTTGGATGGGTTAAGCCATCAACCTGGTATGCTTTCACAGCTGTAGCGCCCATGGTTTTGCCAATATAAACGTCTTCTCCATAGGTTTCCGGGAACCTCGACCAAAGCGGCTGTCGGCCACAATCCAATACTGGCGCGAATTCCCAGCGAACACCGGATGCACGCATTTCATTGGCAGTCACATGCGCAGCTGCAGCAACCAGATCGGGATTGCGTGTTGCCGCCATGGCAATATTTTGAGGGAAGAGTGTTGAGTTGAGCGTATAGGTCT
>JBGPBW010000186.1:0-9883 GCA_041481385.1 Puia sp. | reverse complement strand
GTTTCTATTTTAAATGTCGTCCATTGGTTGAGATCGGTTCCAAAGCCTGAGAGATCGGCCTCCTTGCTTTTAATCTCTTTACCCAGCACATAGAGGTTGAGATCGCCGATGCAGGCTGGAGCGCAGAGGGGAATAATAAAGACATCATTCTTGCAGTGTATAAAGATTTCCACCCGCTGACAAGCTTCGGCGCCGCCGATGCGATCGCTTCGCAGGGTCGTCTCAAAGGTGAAATTGTCGTCGGGCAGGGCCCCCATGTCTTTTATATAACAGATACTGATCCAGGGACTGCGGGGATAGAGCGGTAAATGATTTCTGGTCAGGAGCGCATTGTCAACCACGACGCTTCCTTCCTTCTCCAAATATTCTTCCTTTTTAAAATAAAAGGGTGAAGGATCTCCTTCTGCCATCGCAAGCCATCCTCCGGAACCGATCAGGAGGCCATGGGTTTGGACGATCTGTGTATCGACAACTAATTTGGCGTTAAAATATCCCGGATAATAATAGATCGCCGAATGTGCATGACCACTCCTGCTGACAAGGGTTCTCCGGCTCATGTCCCAGTCTTGCACGATGAAAATGGAATCATCTGATGATGCCGCTGATGCGTCGTAATGAAAGACGACGGAGTTGGGTACGCCTTCGGTGAGAATTTTATTGGAGGAGAAGGAAAATGAGGAGGGGTTCAAAGGTCCCCGGTGCGGCGGTTTCGTAGAGCTGACGAAAAGGTAAGCCAGCGCTGCAATAGGAAGCGAAATCAGGGGCCACCATAAGATTTTTTTATTCGGTGCCCAGCGCTTTCTGAATTTATTAGTGATTGGCGCCGCATGCAGAATAGCTGTATGTGTAGTTGCCGACGATCCTACTGTAATTTCGGCAGCTCTCTGCGCAACGCCAATCGACTCCCGCCGTTTAAAAGCGTTCCAGTCTTCGAAGCCGGCAAAGCGCGCCAATGTATTGAGTGTATAAACAGATGGCAGGTTATGATAACTGACTTTACCGAACAGGCGCTTGAGGGTGGATAAACTGAGCGAAACGCCGGTAACATCGAATATCTCGCCGCTTAATTTTTCGAAGTCATAGCTTTTCCACTCCCCGCTCGGGCCACGCTGCCACCTGGCTTCGATGAGTTCCGTGCACTGCCGGATATAAATGGCGTCTGAATGATTGTTCATTTTCGCCGGATTGAGTCCTGATTCCGAATGAACCAACTTGAACGGCTTTGATTCGTTTCCTGACTTCAGGTTTTCGCAAATTGCTTCATTAAAGTTATAATATTATGCTAAAGCCTTTTTTTGGTTTATGTTTTCTTTCCCTCGGTCTTGCGATTTGCTTTCCGTCTCCGACCCGGGCTCAGCGACCGACAACAAAATCTTCAGAACCAGCCCAAATCGTCCCGCTCAGCGCAGACAACTGGACCTTCCAGCCCGGGATGGTAGAATTTCTGCCACAAGCTCCTACAATCGGCAGTGTCAGTCCCCAGGGTCCTGCCATGAAGATCATTAATGGTAATGGCGGAGCGGTCGTTGCAAAGAATGGCGATTTTTCCGAAGGGGTCATCGAATTCGACATTCAGCCGACGGATTCGAATTTTGCCTCTTTTTATTTTCACCGTCAGGATGCCCTGGAAACGGAATGCTTTTACTTCCGCACCGGATGGGCAGCTGGCCATCCCGATATCATGGAAGGCGTTCAGTATACACCTGTCCTCAAAGGCGTGTCTTGCTGGAACCTCATGCCGTATTACCAGGGTAATGCAAGCTTCCGACAGGATGCCTGGAATCACGTCCGGATACAGATCGCCGGACGGCAGATGCAGGTCTTTGTCAACAGCGATGGCCGGCCCACGCTGACCATCCCAATGCTGGAAGGAAATACGAAAAACGGCTCATTTGCTTTTGAAGGACAGATGACAGTCGCTCATTTTGTTATTCATCCAAAACCGGCGACGGATATCGGCCACTTCAGCGGACTGGAAGGATACGATCCAACAGATAATGATCCCCGATGGCTCCGTCACTGGCAGGTCAGTTTACCCGATACCATTCCACCGGGTATTGACTTCGGCAAAAACCTGATGCCGGGGAAACAGACCGTTTGGTCGCCCATCCAGGCTGAGCGGAGAGGGTTGATCAACCTCACGCGCCTCTACGGAGGAAACCTTCCCCGCTTCTATAAAGGAGGCGCTCCCCGTCGAATCGTCTGGCTGAAGACGACCCTGAAGTCTGACCGGGAATGGAATTATGTACTTAGGCTGGGTTTCACCAATGAGGTCTGGGTTTTTCTCAATGGCAAGTATCTGTATATCGACAAGAACTTTTACGACGAACCCTCTATGAAGACGCCGAGGGCAAGGGTATCCATCGAGAACTGTTCCTTCAACCTGCCCCTGAAGACCGGTGACAATGAGCTACTCATCGGCGTAGGCAACGATTTTTTCGGATGGGGGATTGTCGCGAGACTGGATGATAACCTTGGGGTGAAGATTGAATGAGGTGCCGACACTTTTATGTTACCCATTCAGATACATGATCAAATTCATCAGCATGGCCTCACCACCCGCCGGATTTTTATCCGATAACCATTGTTCCACTTTGTCTTTATTGTTGTCGGAGCTAAAGGCTTTCAGAATGGATTTCTTGTCGATGGAATTGAGTTTTTTGTGTTGCTTATTGGGAAATACAATAAAATAGATTGGATGGTTGATCAGATCTGAATACGAGTTTCCGTCTGATACCAATCCATTCGTGCGATAGTTCACATCCCTGAATTCGGTGAGTATATTTAAGTACAGGGAGTAATTGTTATCATCCCTCAATAATTCGAAGAAGAGATCCCTTGAATTAATCTCGTTTACGTGTTTCAGTAGATACACTGAATCCTTATAGAAAAAAGTGACCGACTTGAATTTATCCTTTTCAACGGTCATCATGGTCCTGAAATCCCGGGTCACCAGCAGGGTCTGTTCCATCTTGTTGTAATTGAAAAACAGCGTGTCGTTTTTCAGTATTTTATTGTCGGGCAATTCAACTTTGGCGTGCGCCCATCCCTTGTCAAATAAGAGGAGGCTGCCGTGCAATTCGTAAGTATTAAAAGGCGAGGCCGTCGTGTAGGAATCGAATCGGGAGATCGCGCCGCTTTGTGCATGTACAAATACAAAGGACAACAACAAGGTCGCCATCAGCCATACTGATTTTCTCATTGGGTGTTCAGGTCCTTTCTTATGTAAAAATGCTTGCCAATACATGCCGAAAAATAATTATAAAATCTGATTTGCCTATATCGGTTTTTAAACTAAGTGTTTTCCCTTAGGCCGTGCCAATTCCCTTGGCGGAAATGAAGTAATTGCCGTTTAGCCTGAATTATGTGAATTAAGGTATTGCCTTTGATATTCGTTCGATATGCGTTCTAATTGAATTCAGGGATAGTCCGGAGTAAGTCCGATAATACCGGACTTACTCCGGACTATATTGGAACACATATAGAATTCATCTCGAATGCATATCGAAGACATATCGAAGACTTACCAAAGCATAGTGTTCCAAATCCAATGGGAGTACTGGTGAAATTCCGCCGCTCAGGTCTTTGGGAATAGGTACCTGCGCTGTCATGCCAGACGGCATAAAGCAAACGCAGGCTTTCGAATAAAAACTCAGCCCATCTATTGAACTTGCGGTAGTGGCTGGCTGATTTTCGGAGACAAATATTTTTTCTTCAGCCAGGCCCTGATGGGTTCATCATAAAATTTTAATGCGACCCAGGCGAGCAGCATGAAGAATACAAACAGAAAAGCAGCAATAGGAATGATTTGCGCAGGAGCGGGTTTTTTTGTTGCCACCCACATCGTATATATATAAATGAAGGGATAGTGTACAATATAAATCGGATAGGAGATTGCGCCGGCAAAACCGCACAACTTCGCCCAGCGCCCGCTGATTGTTCCTCCCGCACCGGCAGCTACAATGATGGGGAATGCGATGATGATTACGGCTGCATCATACCAGCCACTGTATGGAAAAGTTGGGATTGAAAACAGAACGACCAGCATCAGCGAACAAACCGTATATGCTCTCGGAATCCGGATCAGTTTTCCCATCCGGAACAGCAGAAGCCCCGCAAAAAAAGGAAACATCATACGAACAAAGGCAATCCAAAAAGTGGTGTAACCCCAGCCCGTTGCCAGGTCTCCATGCCATACCGAAGTTTTGATCAGTGCAATGGCGCAGATGATCACTAAAATCCACAGCGCTTTTTTGCCCATCTTCCGCGCAAACAGGGCATAGAACAGGTTGGCGATGTATTCCTGGAAGAGTGACCAGCAGGGCCCGTCGAGTGAATGCGTTTCACCCCAGCCGCGTAGATCCGGTGACGGCAACAGCGTAAATCCGAGTATCATAACGCCGATCAGTTTGAGTAATCCGGTCTGATGCCCGAGGTTGGTGAACGGATCGAACCAAAAACATACAGCACCTATCGCAACACCGAGAATGACCAGCGGGTGCAGGCGAATCAACCTGATCTTGAAAAATTCCTTTATGCTCATTCTGCCCCATCGGTCGTCGTAGGCATAACCGACCACGAATCCGGAGAGCAGGTAAAAAAAATCAACAGCCAGGTAACCATGATGCATGGGATGGTTGGCCATCACAGGGAAATAGGCTTCGAATAAATGGAAGATCACAACCAGGATGGCAGCCGTGCCACGCAGTCCATCGAGAATAGGGTAATGGGGTTTCATGAATGGCAGTCAGGGTTTTTGCTCAAGATACCGATTGAAATGGATTTTATCGGATCAGCATAACGGTTCCTTTTTTTATCTTCTCCGGCTGCCCGTCTAACTGATAACGGCAATACCAGATAAATGCTCCGGTAGCTGCCGGTGTTCCATTAAATGTTCCATCCCATCCCTGTCCCGCAGTTTTGGTTTCAAATACTTTAGATCCCCACCTGTTGTATATAGTAAACCGGAAGCCGGTTATATTTCCCGACAGATACGCCCTGAAGACATCATTCCGGCCATCGCCGTTTGGAGTAAACGCATTGGGAACAAAAAGACCCTCAATACATTGTTTTTTCGTGATTAAAATGGAATCATGACCGACGCATTGATTGCTGTCGGCTACGTTCAGGCTATATAATCCGGGCTGGGTGACGGTCAGCTGGGGGCCCGAGGACTGATCACTCCATAAATAATTCAGAAAAGGATATGTTGTTGAAAGTGTCAGTTTTTCAAATGTACAAATCGTGGTATCCCTGGGCAGAAAGTTTGAAGGCGCGGCTGCAATCCGGGTAATATATACCGAGTCGGAACCCGTACATCCATTCAATGCCGTAACTGTAACCCGGTATTTCCCCGTATCACTGACAATAACAGAAGGACCGGTTGCACCATTATTCCAGTCATACTGAGTGTATCCGATTCCGGCGGTCAGCTCCCGGCTGGTTCCCTGGCAGAGTACTGAATCTTTATCAAGGGCTACAACAGGACTTGAAAACACATGAGCCGTCTCGATTGTGCAATCAGCAGAAACATTTAGCGTGCCGTTGTTGACACCAATATAATTATGTTGGGTTTGCCGGAACGCATTCGATACCACGCTGTCGAAACTGAACTGCGTTTGCTTCATATAATATGGCTGAATAAAACTGAGGCTTGTATCTTTTCCATTGCAGATATTGATACTGTCCTTATCCCGGAGACTAAAAAATTCCAGGCCGCCTCTAGCATTCACCCGGTCCCAGTAAGTCTGAATCACGACGTCTTCATCCGGAGCAAAAAAAAGTAAATTACTAACGTATGCACTGGAACGGGTTTTATTCTGATAAATTCTTTCTTTAATGATCCGGTTATTTTGAATGCTGCCGAAAACGACATTTTCGATGCTAAAATCAGCGTTGTCTGCAAAACGGGTATATGAAATTCTTCCGTTTGACTGTTGGGTTGTCATCGTATTATAAAAATTGGAAGCCTGCCTGGAGCTTAGCATGATACCTGACTGGAAATCAAAATCTGAACTGAAATTAGCGATGATCGAATGAACGAAGGTTCCGGGTTTCGTTGCAAATAAACCCTGGAAATCGGAATTGGCCGCGCCATGAACTGAAATTTGTCCATTGTCCAGTACCGCAACTGCGGTATTTGTAAATGCAAATGAATTCAGGTTTGACTGTTGTCCAAAGTCGGCATACCAGGCTTTTGTACCCAGGGTAGTTCCATTTCCGGTATTCAGCTGAAGGCGCCACAAAACACTTGTGTTCAGGTTTGGACCCAGGGGTATGGGTCCAATGCTGCCGATCAGTAACACATCATTTTGAAGTAATAAAATTCCATATGCCAGTGCTGAATTGCTGCTGAAATTTTTATCCCAGTTTACACCTCCGTTCCCGTCCAATTTCAGTATAAACGCATATTTGGGTGCTTCGAAAATTTTCAGTTCTCCGCATATATAAATATTTCCGTTTGCATCTTCCTGAACGCCGGTTACTTCGGTTGCTCCGGTAATTGGGTTGGACCATATGGCACTTTCATAAGAAGTGCCCCAAATCAGATTTCCGTTTTTATCGAGCCTCCAGACGGCGAGTTCCCTGCGGTCGTCGGATCCGGGAACGACAATTTGCCCCGTCATCAGCAAATCACCGTTGGCCAATTCTTTAATGCGGGTAGCCGTATACCACTGACTGGAATAAATACCCAGACTGTAATACCTTTTGCTCCAGAGGATATCTCCTTCCTTTGTGCATTTGACCAGGTAGGGCATAAAATAATAAACGCCGTTATTGGGATAATAGTAACCCGGGATCAGAATATTCCCGTCACGTGTTTTAGCGATGAATCTGGCTGTTACTGCTGTTGTATCTTCCTTGAATAATAAATGCTGATTGGTAACCAAACAAATCACCGGGGTATCGGAGCGTGGTTGCGCATGAATCGGATCACCGTTCAATAATATTAAAAGAACAAGCAGGCTAAAGAGCAAATAACTGATGTCATCCCTGGATCTGTACACAAACAACCCTAAGGCTTTTATACTTGTAAATTAGGAAAAATCTTACCTACAGAATTTTATCCCAGCTGTTTTTATCTTTCAGCAGCAGTTCGCGCAATAATTCAATGGGCGGCATCCCATTATCCAGGATCATATCGTGGAATTTCAACAGGGAAAATCCGGCGCCTTCCTGTGCCTGATAGTCAGTACGTAGTTTCAGGATCTCGAGTTTACCGATGGTATAAAATAAATAACCGGGGTCGAAGGTTCCCCGAAGGGCTTCCAGGCGGGAGGGTTTCTCTCCCTGGTGCCAGTTGTCCATCAGGAACCGGGTTGCACTGTCAACCGACATGTTTTCACAGTGTGTTTTAACGGACACGCATAACCGACAAATGCGGAGCAGGGCATCGCCGGACTGGGCCAGGCGGAATTTGGCAGCGCGGATGGAATCGCCGTTATTACCGTAACCTTCGTCCAGCATCATTTTTTCACAATAATGCGCCCAGCCTTCTACAAAGGCATAACTGGCGAAAATCTTTTCAATTTTTGATGCTGACGATGCATTCAAATGTAAATACTGCGTATAGTGACCGGGATAGACTTCATGTATCGAAACGATATCGGTTGTGTAAATATTGAAAGAGCGCAGCCAGTCCTCCTGCTGGACGGAAGTCCACTTCATGTTAACCGGCGTGATATAATAATAGGCTTCGGTTGCATTTTTTTCAAAAGGGCCGGGTGTATCCATGGAAGCTGTGCTGGTCTCGCGCGCATAAGGAGGTGTTTCTTCCACTTTAACCCGCACAGTCGAAGGCATGGTTGTGATTTTCCGGTCGATGGTAAACTGGCGAATGCTGTCCATCGTTTTCCGCGTATCCGGGATCAGGTCCTGCGCCGTGGGATGGTCTTTTTTCAGATCACTATATACATCTGCAGGTTTTTTATTTGGGTTTATGATTTTTGCGGTTGAATTGAACACTTCCTGTTCTTTTTTAAGTTCGCGCTGTCCGATGGCCAGGACCTGGTCAGGAGTGAGTGAAATGCCTTCGTTGTAGAGGAGCAGCTTCTGATAATTTTCCTTGCCGATGGCATAGTGATTATGTGCTTTGGGAAGTTTTTCCTTTTGCAACCAGGTGATATATCCGTTGAGGGCATCGACCGCTTTTTTATTCGAGATCTTAAAAGAAGCCATCAGCGTGTCGTTCTTTACATCCTTCAGCGCAGTGACCAGGTCGCTACTCAGGAAAGAAACGGAACCTTTGGCGATGAGTATGGCCATATCCACATAGGGTTTGGCCAGGGAATCCTGCAGGTTGGTTTTGGCATATTCAAATTCCTGCGGAGCTGCGTTTTCTATGGTTATGATTGATTTGATCCGCTGCTCAATGGGTGCGAAATTCCTTTTAATGTAGGTATTGGCATCAACGATGCCGGCATAGGTCATTGGATTTTTATTATACACCTGCAGGTCTTCGAAATTGAAAATTTCCAGCCTGATGGCATTCCTCAGGATGCGATAATCATAATAGTTTTTTTCGCTGAGTGCAGATGTATCCGTGGCATTTAATTTTTTTTCATAGTCTTTCAGCCGGGTGAGTTCCTGATCGATGGATCCCTTGCTCATGTTGGTGAGTTTTCCTTCGTACTCATGGAAGCCCAGATTGACCGCTGTCATCGGCCGCCAGGCCAGATATCCTGATAAAAACTCATCTGAAGTCTGCTGAAACATTTCATCTGCGGCTGGAGATTGTTTCTCCTTGGCGGCAGGATTGCAGCCGGATACAATAAGGAATAGAGCGCATAACCCAATGATTGTCTTTTGCATAAGCACAGTTTAAAAATTTGAAATTACCGGCTAATTGGGTTCAGGGGAAGAAATAGTGCCCGGCGGTTGATATGCGGTATGTAAGGTTGTGCAACGTCGTATTATCCGGGTAAACGGGGAACAGGGGAAACAAAAAGACCGGCTGATGGAAATATTTCCTCATTTAAAGCTTAAAGCTTAAGGCATAAAGCATAAGGCATAAGGCTGAAGGCTTATCTGTCGATCAAAGAAAACCTGTGGCATTATTTTAGATGCATTTAGCATATAAGACGATGATTCCTTTAACGCTTATTTATTTTCTTCAGGGAATCTCGATAATCATAAAAGATAGTCGTCTGCAGGGCTGTATTTCATTGAAGTACAGCCTTCCTTTTTCATTAAACTTTTTGATATGAACAATTTAAAAATACTGAGTCCCGCGTTCACCGATCACGGTCCCATGCCGGTTAAATACAGTTGCAAGGGTGAAAATATCAATCCGCCGCTGCACATCAGGGATCTCCCGCAGGATGCTGTTTCATTGGCGATTATTGTTGAGGATCCTGACGCACTTTCGGGAGTGTTTGATCACTGGGTGGTCTGGAATATTCCACCGATGGATGAAATTCCGGAGAAACTGCTAAAGGGTGTTCCGGGAATTAATAGTAAAGGCAAACCGGGTTACACGGGCCCTTGTCCGCCATCCGGAACCCATCGTTATGCATTTAAAGTGTACGCATTGGATGCCCTGCTCGATTTGCCGACAGGCACAAATAAGAAGAACCTGCTGGATAATATGAAGGATCATATCCTGGCAGCGGGAGAACTGGTGGGCATTTTCAGCAAAACGGCGTTGGAAACCGCCTGAGGGATACGGAAATAAAAGTGGTTATCTGAATGCAACACCAAAAAACAGGCTGGCTCCAATGGAGGCCGGAAGATTATTTCCGAATCGGAGCGGAATACCCACTGCTATTACCGAACTGATTTTTTTTGCAGGGCTGAACAGTTTGGAGAATACTGTGCTTTCGCCAAATCTGCCGGCTGTTTCAAAGGCCACCCGGGTAGTGATTGCAAATCCTTTCCTGAGGCG
>JBGPBW010000185.1:0-9893 GCA_041481385.1 Puia sp. | reverse complement strand
TCGGTTACTGTTAACTGGTAGACGTACTGACCGGCAACCAGTCCGTTCAGCGAAAGAATAGCCGTATTAGCTCCCGTATTCACCGGATCTGTCGGACCGGAAATTTTTGTCCAGTTATAAGAACTTATTGTACCGTCCGGATCAGCGGATTTGGATCCGTCAAGCGTGGCTGTATTAGCGGGAAGTATCAGTGTAATAGCCGGACCGGCATTGGCAACGGGCGCAACATTTGCTGCCGGATTAACGATGATGGTAACAGAATCGGTAGCATTTACATTATTATTATCCTGTACTTCCAGTTGAAATACATATGTTCCTGCGACCAGGCCTGTAGCATTTGTTATGGCAGTGGATGCACTGCTGAAAGTTGCCGTTGCAGGACCTGAAACCTGCGACCAGCCATAGGCGACAATATTTCCGGATGGGGCAGACGAGGCGCCACCGTCAAGGCTCACCTGATTTGTTGGAAGCTGAATGCTTTTATTGGCTCCTGCATTAGCTATAGGTGGTTGCATTCCCGATGCGGTTACGATAATTTTCACCTGCGCTTTTGAAACAGCGTTGACATTATCGGTTACGGTGAGTTCGAAAATATACTGACCGGCAACAAGACCATTTACGTTGGTGAGCGCCACCGATGAATTGGAAACTACGGCTGCAGAAGGGCCGGATACCTGGGCCCAGCCGTAACTGGCAATCGTTCCATCCGGATCTGATGATTGAGAACCGTCAAGAACAATACTATCCTGCGGCAAACTTATGGTTTGGCTTGATCCTGCTATCGCAACAGGCGGCTGGTTAATGGCGCCCTTAACGATGACAGTCATACTATCAGTGGATACGGCGCCAACGGAATCCGTTACCGTCAATTTGAAAACATATACACCCGGTTGCAAACCGGAAATGATTGTTATTGCACTGTCTGCTGAACCAATATTGGCTGCAACGGGACCGGAACTTTGGCTCCAGTGATAACCGGCCAGCGCCCCGCCATTATCCTGATCCTTTGATCCGGATCCGTTAAGAGTCACTGTGTTTACGGGTTGTACTATGGTTTGGTCTGCACCGGCATTGGCTATGGGTGGCAGGTTCACGGCAGCATTCACCACAATGGTATCCAAAACAGAAGTGGAAGCATTGTTGTTATCAGTGACCGTTAATTTAAAAATCGAAATGCCCTGAGTGAGGCCCTTCACCGCTGTGGAAGCCGAGGCAGGGGATGTAATAACTGCACCGTTGCCTGAGACCATCGTCCATAAATAATTGGTGATGGTGCCATCAGGATCATAAGATTTTGTTCCGTTGAGCAGAATATTGCTGGCGGGAAGCGTGATAGTACGCGCTGTATCTCCGATAGCTACTGGTGGCTGATTTGCAGGTGGCGGAATAACCGGCCCTCCATGTTGTACAGCACCAATATCATATGCACCCATTCTTGGATTATGGTAATAATCATCCTGTACCAGGTTTAGCGTAAGTCCCTGTCCCAATACCGGGCTATTGGCAAAAGGAACACAGGTAACGGGATCTATGACGCCGTCTGGTTTAGCGAAGTACATATTATTGGATGAATCTGACTTCCACGAACCATTGGATTGATTTGCAACTATGGGTGGTTTATTGTTTGTCTGCAGGTTGAAGCCCAGGTTGTTCCTTACCTGACAGATCCAGGGCGATGGATAATCACCTACGACAGCAACGGATGACCAGTACCCGATATGATCTTCTTTGTTTCCTACGGTATTATTAAATATAAAACAGTTGGCTCCGGTTATGTATTGTATAAATTGAGTCTGGTCAATCTTGGTATCTAATGATCCGTATTGTGTAGTGTTCAGATCAATATTATTATAGAAATAAGTATTTCCGGGAACTTTCAGTGACACATTCCAGATTCGCGCTATATATCCGCGCCCCCCGATTCTGTAAATATTATGAAGGCTTCCATTGCCATATATCTGGAAGATGCCTACATCGCCTCCCAGGGTTATGACCCCTTTATACGTTTCTTTCCAGTCATGTACGTCAATCCTGAATATTACGCCACCCACTTCCAGGCCGCTTCCCAGCGTACTGTCAACTTTTATCCGGCTTAAAACGATACTGTCCATATAACAGCCCCTGTCTTTGGCATCTCCGTATGATCCCCGCAGGACTATACCCGAACTGAAAAGGGTCAGGCTGTCAAATGTGCACATATATAACTTCAGCGTGGATGTATCTCCGTTATATATATTATTGTCATTAGCATCATTTGTAATGCCTGTACAATACATGAAAGAAATATATTTTTCCGTACACCGCCGTGAGTTACCAACCCACCGGATGGATGTGCCCTGCACATTCCTGAACTGAAATCCGGAGAACACGCATCCCACCAGTGTATTCAATGTTACCTTTCCGTTGAAAACAACAGTGCTGCCATTATTGGTAATCGTTATTCCATTCAGAAAGCTGAAGGAGGCACCTGAATATTGTCCCGCTGTGATCGCGAGTGAATCTCCCGGATTCAACCCGTTCATATTTGGTACAGAAATAAAACCGGAACCGGTACCGATCACCACAGTTTTAGCCTGCGCGCTGTTGGCGCTGAACAATACAGAAAGTAAAGTGAAAGTGAAACTGAAGAAACAAAGAGACAGAATTCTCCCTCTGAGAGGTAAAAAGCCTTTCATAGTTTTGGATATTTGGATTTTATCAGGCTGGCCGGGTCACAAAACGCTTATAAGGAACAAATTTCTTGCCAAAACTTTCCATGTGGAAAATCACTTCATGAAGCTGTAATTGTAGTTTATTTTAACAACTAATTGCTTTTTTTTGTCCCAACAGGTCTCACTTGATTTTAATCCATTCGCTGTGTACTGATATATCCATTTTTGATAATCTGTTGAGGCCGGAGGGACAAAAAGCATCGAAGAAATACGATCGGAATTATACTCGAAAACATAGTCCGGGAGCAGCCTTCCGGCTTTTTGATTGTATCGCACAATATCTGTGAGCCTTCCGTCGTTGTCGTAATAATAATAGATGGAGGGAAGAGATTGTCCATTACGGACAGATTTTTCTTCAACGATATTTCCCTTTTCATCCTTAATCAGATTCACAATCGTGGTATCTGTCTCCCCCTTGATCTTGATCATCTTTTTCAATTGATTTCCGTCATATATCCACAAATGTTTTTCTGTGGCTGAAACCTGGTTATCCGTTTCGACAGAATTATTAATCAGGCTGGTAATCTGTCCCGCTTCATTGTAGGTATATTCAGTGGTGCTTCTGTACGTATCGCTGGTATCTGTGGTCCTGACCAGGCGCCCGTTACGGTCATAATTCGCGATCAGTGAAGATGCCGGCATATTTGCGGACTTGGTGTACGTAATGATCGTACCGAAATCGGATGAAATGGTTTGCGTGCAGCTGAATCCGGCTGTAGGTTCATTATTGGGATCCAAACTCAGAATATCTGCCTCTTTTACTTTCAGGTCGTGGAATAACTTCCAGTTTGCCTGGTTTTGTTTGGTGAGTACGATATCTTTAAAAAAGTACTGGGATTTGGCAGTAAACAGGGTCAGCAGAAAAACGATCAGCAGGGGAATCCGGACGCGCATGGTGCATATTATTTATAAAGCTCATTTCAAAACGGGAAAAAGCTGTATTAATTATTGCGAGTATCTTTATTTTTAATTAAAATACCCGTGTCACACAGCAAGATAAGATCTGAAAAGATATGCCTTAACTGCGGAACTGAAACTACGGGCAGGTATTGCCCTGCCTGCGGACAGGAAAATATCGAGCCAAAACAAACCGTATGGCACCTGGTCACCCACTTTTTCTCAGATATCACACATTTTGACGGAAAGTTTTTTGTGACTGTTAAGGATCTGTTTATCAAACCCGGATTTTTATCCGAGGAATACATTCAGGGCCGCAGGATCAGCTACCTGGACCCCATCCGGATGTATATATTTACTTCAGCCATCTTTTTTCTTATCTTTTTTTCCATGATCAATGTGAAAAACATTCATTTTGGAAGTGAGGCCGAGAAGGAAATTAAACCGGATACTGAATTGCATGATTTATTGTCCAAGGCAAAAAATGCGAAGGATTCCGCCGACATTCTGAAAATTCAAAGGGTAATTGAAGCCATTCCGAAGGACTTTGACAGTTCCAAAACCCATGTGAACACCAAGTTTAGCCTGAACAAATCGGAATACGCTTCCGTGGCTGCTTATGATTCTTCCGAGAAAGCGCTGCCGGCTGCTCTCCGCGACAACTGGCTGAAAAGGAGGATTACCCTAAAAACGATTGAGTTAAACGACCGCTATAAAAATGAAAAGGGAAACCTGATTCGTGAACTCATCAGTAATTATATTCACAATTGCCCCAAAGTGCTCTTTATATCCCTGCCGCTTTTTGCCTTATTGCTGAAACTGCTCTATATCCGGCGAAAGCAGTTTTTTTATGTTGATCATGGCATTTTCGCTTTACACCTGTATATATTCTCGTTTCTGATCCTGCTCATTTTATTCGGAATCGGGGAGCTTCGTACTGACACCGGATGGAACTGGCTCAACTGGATTACCGGAGCATTGATCATTTATATGCTCATTTACTATTATAAAGCGATGCGCAGGTTCTATGGCCAGGGAAGGTGGAAAACAGTTTTAAAATATATCCTGCTTTTCATTTTGTCGTTCTTTGTGCAGTTAACCATTTTTATCGCAGCCATCATCTTTACTGTTTTTGAAGCCTGATTATGGAATCTGAAAATATATCAAACGCTTTTTTACGCCTGGTGCAGATCATGGATGAACTCCGGGAACAATGCCCCTGGGATCGTAAACAGACTATCCATACCCTGAGAACACTGAGCATTGAAGAGCTTTATGAGCTCACCGATGCCATACTTACCGAAGACTGGCCCGGAATTAAAGAAGAACTTGGCGACCTTTTTCTGCACCTCCTTTTTTATGCAAGGATTGGCAGGGAACAAAACCAATTCACCCTGGTTCAGGTACTGGATGGCATCAGCGACAAACTGATCGCCCGTCACCCGCATATATATAGCGATGTGAAAGTAAATTCGGAAGAAGACGTGAAACAAAACTGGGAGAAACTCAAACTCCGCGAAGGTAAAAAATCTGTGCTGAGCGGCGTTCCCAATTCTTTGCCCGCACTCGTCAAAGCCATTCGCCTTCAGGAAAAATCCAAACAGGTGGGCTTTGAATGGAGCAACGCCGGCGAGGTCTGGAAGAAGGTAGAGGAAGAAAGCGGTGAACTGGAAGAAGCGGTACAATCGGGAGATCAGGCGCATATGGAAGAGGAATTTGGCGACCTGATGTTTTCCATGATCAATTATGCACGATTTTTGCGCATTGATGCAGAAACAGCCCTTGAACGTACCAATCTGAAGTTTATCCAACGGTTTACAAAAATGGAAGAAATAGTTGCGCTTTCGGGAAAACAAATGACGGACCTTTCACTCACGGAGCTGGATTCGATATGGAATGCGGTTAAAATGAAAAAAACGACCGATTGATCTTATTTCTAAAAAATTTCTTATTAAGAAATATCTATCTCATTGGAACAGGGATCTTCCTGTTCATATCCGCATTTGCCATCAATACCTACCTCAGCGGCAACTCTACTACACGCATCCTTCGAAATTCCATTGAATCTTTTTTGCAGGAGCGGGAAAACGATTTTCAGAAACTCATCCGGAATGAGCTGAAGATCCGGCGACTGTCTGACAAGAATTTTTCCCTGACGGAACTGGAAGATCTGATGGATAAACAGTATGGCATACTGATTTATGAACGTAACCACCCGTTCAGTGAACACCTGACTTTCTGGAGCGACCAGTCCTCCGTTTTACCCGACAGCATTCTGTTGAAGGCAGATGGAAATTATTTTGTAACCCTCAGTAACGGGCAATTTGAGATCATCAAACGTTCTTATCCCCAGATGGTGCCTTATCCGATGACGGTGCTCGCCCTCATCCCGGTGCGCAGACAATATTTTATTTCTCCTGAAAATCTGAAACCCAGTTTTGTGGGATTTCCCTCGGCCGAGAACCGGGTGCGCATTTCTGCCATTACCACCCCGTTTCCTGTGAAAAACCGGGAAGGACAAACGCTTTTTTACCTGGCGAAGACCGAATCTTACCATGCGGCAAAATTCAGTCTGCTCCTGCTCCTGGTCGTTTTTACCGGTGTACTCCTGCTCCTCGCGGTGATTCACAATATGGCCCATGCGCTGGTGGAGAAATATGGACGACTCCCGGGTATCAGCTTTCTGGTGCTCACTTTGTTGATTCTTCGCATCATCACTTATTATTTTCCGGGAATCTTTCATTTCCGCCAGTATGAATTGTTTGACCCCACCATTTACAGTTCCAATTTCATACTCCGCTCTCTGGGCGACCTTCTGATCAATGCATTGCTGGCCTGCTGGATCGTTATATTTATCCAGCAGGAAATCGGCGAATACCGGATTCCCCGGTTCCGGGGTTTTTCAAAAAGGGGACTGGTTGTACTGGTGACGATGACCATACTGGTTGTGACTACCTTTTTGTTTGCTGCCATCGTGCAAAGCCTGGTGGCAGACGCACGGATCTCCTTCAATGTGACCAATTTTTTCAGTCTCACGATTTACAGCTTCATCGGATTTATCATCCTTGCTGCGCTGGCACTCAGTTATTTTATTTTCACCCAGATCCTGTTACGCCTGGTTCGCTCATACCTCGAAGGCAGTCTGCTCATCATTTCCATCGTAGTTGCCACCATCGGGCTTGGCCTGCTCACTTTTTATAGTAAGACGCCCATGGTGGAGCTTGATATTTACGTACTGATCTGGCTCCTCTGTTACCTCTGGCTGATGATCCGCAATATGATCACAGGACTGCGTTTCAGGTTGAATATCTCTGAGATTATGTTCTGGTTGTTTATTTTTTCGAGTTCCATTTCGGTTATCATCATTTTTGAAAACCGGAAAATTGAATTGGAACAGCGTAAGGGTTTGGCCGACCGGCTTGCAGCACAGATTGACCCAAACAGCGAAAAGCTCTTCAACATGTCGCTGATTTATTTTGAAAATGATTTCCTTCAGCTGCAGTACGACCGATTCCACAACCCGGTGGAAAATCACTATTTAAAAGATAGCCTGATCAACGGCAATTTCAGTGTGTACCTGAATAAATTCGATACAAAGATTTATACCTATGATTCCGCTGAAAAACCACTGTATAACCAGGTGCCGGTATCGTATGATACCCTGAATACCATTTTCAAACTGCAGGGCAAAACGACTACGATCCCCAACCTGATGTACTATGAAAAAGCTTACGACAAGTTCAGTTATATCTATAAAAGAACCATACTGAGTGCTTCAGGCAGGTTGCTGGGTTATCTTTTTGTGCAGGCTGATCCCAGAAGTTATAAAAGTGAGGGGCTTGCTCCGCAACTGACCCAACAGAGAAAAGAATACCTGCCGGAATATTCACCGATCTATTCCTATGCCATCTACAGCGACAATGCACTGGTTACCTATTATAATAACTATCCGTTCCCGACACAACTGAACGACAGTATGCTGCCCAGGAAGGATTTTGTTCAACGCAAGAATAATGGGTATGATGAACTCTGGCATACGCTGTCGGACGATAAAATCATCGTGATTGCCAAAAAAGACAACCTGCTCATTGAAGCCATCACTTTGTTCTCTTACCTGTTCAGTGCCTTCCTGATTCTCGTTGCCCTGTTCTGGATAAGCACTGTGCTGATTCAAACACGCCTTCACTGGGAGCAACTGAAAAAATTCCTTCAACTCAATATCCGGAGCCAGATTCAGACCACCATTATTTTTGTGAGCCTTTTCCTTTTCCTGGTGATTGGGGTATCGACAATTTTCTTTTTAATCAACCGGTATAACCGCAACAACCAGGACCGCCTCAGCAGCTCCCTGAAAATCATCTCAGGCGAAATCAACACGCGGCTGAATGCCTATGCTACAGTGGCGAATGTTTCTAACCCGGTGAAACAAATACCCAGGGAAGACCTGGACCGGATCATCAATACTGTGGCTGAAATCCACAACGCAGATATCAACCTCTACGACCTGAACGGATTCCTGATCGTTTCATCAAACCCGTTCATATATACCAAGGGAATCCTGAGCGACCAGATGAATCCCCTGGCTTTTTATTATATGAACCGGCTCAAGTCCATTGAATTCTTCAATCAGGAAAAAATGGGGGAAATCAGTTTCCAGAGCATCTACTGCCCGCTGCGCGAAGAAAAGACTACCGGCAAAGCCTATGTGAATATTCCGTCTTTTAATTCAGAATATGAACTCAACGATGAAATCTCGAAATTCCTGGTAACCATCATTAACCTGAATGTATTCATTTTCCTGATTGCAGGAACTATTGCGGTATTTCTGACAAACCGGATCACAAGTTCTTTCTCCCTGATTTCTGAAAAAATGCGTGAAGTAAACCTGAGCAGGACCAATGAAATGATCGAATGGAAAAAGAATGACGAGATCGGCGGGCTGATCCGTGAATACAATAAGATGGTGGCACAACTCGGTGAAAGTGCGTCTGCGTTGGCCAAAAGCGAAAGAGAAGGCGCGTGGCGGGAAATGGCACGGCAGGTTGCCCACGAGATTAAAAATCCGCTTACCCCAATGAAGCTCAGCATTCAGTACCTGCAAAAAGCTAATAACAGCGGCGCGCCCAATGTGAAGGAACTGACAGCTAATGTGGCCAAGACCCTGGTGGAACAAATAGACCATCTGTCTAAGATTGCTTCGGATTTCAGTCAGTTCGCACATATCGGAAATCCCGTAAATGAAAGGGTTGATCTGCATGAATTACTGTCCACGCTCACATCGCTGTATGAAACTATGGAGAACGTGATGTTCAAATGGGTACCTGTTCATAGTAAAATATTTGTGTATGCCGACAAGACCCAGTTGAACCGGTTATTCACCAACCTGCTCCAGAACGCACTGGAAGCCTGTAACGACCAGCAAACCTGCACGATCAGTATTTACGAGGAATTGAAGGAAGATTATATCCTGATCCGTATCCGGGACAATGGCGAGGGTATACCGGAACAGATGAGGTCTAAAATTTTTATTCCCAACTTCACCACTAAATCTTCAGGGACGGGTCTTGGACTGGCCATGAGCAAAACCATAGTTGAACAAGCCAAGGGAAACATCTGGTTTGAAACGCAGGAAGACGCGGGCACAACCTTTTTTGTTGAATTACCGCTTGAGAAGGAAAAAAATGAAGAATAAAATAGAAGTCATCGATTTTATTAAAGGCTACTCTATTCTTTCTATAGTATTATTTCATTATTGCCAGGGTATTGTTCTTTCTCCCATGTTCGCAAGAGCGATCAATTTTGGAGGAACCGGCATTCATACCTTTCTTTTTGCATCCGGGTTTGGATTGTATTTGTCTCACCTTCAAAGGCCGCTGCCATACAGCGATTTTTTAAAGAAGCGGTTTACAAAAATCTATTTCCCCTATATCATCATCGTCACCCTGACCGCCTTGATTTCCCTGGTGATTCCTCTTTATGAGAATTCCTGGAATAGCTATTTCAGTCATCTGTTCATGTATAAAATGTTCAGCGACCAATTGATCGGTACTTATGGCTACCAGCTCTGGTTTATATCGACCATCATTCAGTTCTATCTTTTATTTTTTCTGATTGTCCATATGCGGAGTTGGTTTCCGGGAAGATCTTTTTTAGGAGTTGGTTTAGTGATCAGCTGGGCCTGGGCTGCCGTGATTCTGCTGTTGCATGAGGAAGAACTCAGGAACTGGAATAGTTTTTTCCTGATCTATTTATGGGAGTTTATACTGGGCATGTATTGTGCGGAAC
>JBGPBW010000184.1:0-9931 GCA_041481385.1 Puia sp. | reverse complement strand
GGGTTTGGGTACCATTGGGACTGGTTGTCGTAGGCGGCCTGCTGCTGGTTCGCCAGATGGGAGCCGGAGTGCCTGAGTGGCTGTTCAGCTGGGAGATACTGCTTATTGTAATTGGTATTTTCAGTGGGCTTGCGCATGCTTTCAGGGGACCGGGATGGCTGATTATGATCCTGATCGGAACTTTTTTTCTGATGGATCGTTTGGTTCCTGGCCTGGACATTCGCCGTTTTATATGGCCGGCTGTAATTATTGTGGTAGGGCTGGTCATGCTAATCCGCCCTAAAAAAACTTACTGGGGAGGAGACGACTGGAGCAGGTACGGGAACGGGCGTCATCGTCAAAGATGGCAGCAAAGATTTGAAAGAAGATTCGGGTCAGGTAGTATGCCCGGAGGTTCTGATCCCGGTCCGGGCCAGGCTGCCGGTGCTGGAATCGAGTCCAAAAGTTTTTCTTCAGAAGACTATATATCTGCGACCACCGTATTGGGCGGTGTTCACAAAAATATACTTTCCAAGAATTTTAAAGGCGGGGATATTACCATTTTCATGGGTGGGGCCGAGTTGAATCTGGCCCAGGCTGATATTCAAGGTACCGCAGCGCTGGACATCACCCAAATCATGGGC
This sequence comes from Puia sp., assembly GCA_041481385.1. GTDB lineage: Bacteria > Bacteroidota > Bacteroidia > Chitinophagales > Chitinophagaceae > Puia. The sequence goes on along the minus strand of JBGPBW010000184.1, from coordinate 9,308 downwards.
GGCACTAAAATTGTTGTGCCTCCCAACTGGACAATCCGGAGTGAATTGACCTCTGTGTTTGGAAATATTGAGGACAAGAGGCAGAATATCGGTATTCCCAACCCCGATAAAGTACTCATCATCGATGGGACTTCGGTGTTCGGAGGTATTGAAATCAGAAATTATTAAACACTTATCCGATCATACATTAAATCAAGCTTATGAACTGGTACCTCACTAAAATTGTATACAGAATTATTTGCGGGCAGGGAAATCATACCGCCCAATTTGATGAACAACTCCGGTTAATTCAGGCGAATTCTGCCCAGGAGGCCTTTGAAAAATCTACCGCATTGGGAGAAAAAGAAGAAGATAAATTTTATAATGAAGACCAGAAACTGGTGCAGTGGAAATTTATCAATGTTTCTGAATTATATAAACTGAGTGGTCTGCTTGACGGTGCCGAATTGTATTCACGTATCCAGGAGACTGAAAATGCGGAATTATATATCGAGCTGACCAACAGAAAGGCAGCGCATATCCTGCACAACAGTAAACATCAATTTCTGGAAATCATTTAACAAAATTCCTTGACCAGGTCACCGCTTAATGTCAGCAGGTTTCGCAACATTTTTTTTGCCTGGTGGATTGTATGGGCTTTTCTGCATTGTCTGCTGATCAGGTATTATGGTTTTTCGTTGAATACGGCATTGATCGACAGTTTAATTTCAAACGGGTTGCTGATGGGTGCCTGCGGCATCGTGAGTAATATTCTTCGTTTTTATCTTCCGTACAGTAACCGATACATTTATGTGCTGCTACTCTGTCTTACTTTTAGCCTTCTGGTAAATGCACTTGGCAAGTTTATCTTAAATCTGAGTTTGAATGATCCCGCTTTCAAAGAATATATTCCCTTTCTCGCCAATACATACTGGATAAGACTGGGAATTGATTTTTTAATGATATGCTGCATGGCGGTCATATGTGTGTTATGGTATACGCAGGAAGAAGAACAGGAAAACCGACAACGAAAAAATGATGCGGAAAAGCTCAGCCGGGATGCAGAATTATATAAACTCAGACAGCAGCTGCAGCCACATTTTTTGTTTAACAGCCTGAACTCCATCAGCGCGCTCATAGTATCCAATCCCGGACAAGCCCGCAATATGATTCACCAATTATCTGATTTCCTTCGGGCCACCCTCAGAAAAGAAGAAGAACAATGGGTAAAAATGGAAGAGGAACTTCAGTCGCTGGAATTATACCTGGAAATAGAGAAAGTTCGATTCGGACACCGCCTGTCCACTGCAATTGTGAAAGATGAAAAAAGCGGTCAGATGCTTATTCCACCTATGTTGTTACAACCGGTAGTTGAAAACGCCATCAAATTCGGACTTTATGATACCACCGAAGATGTTACCATTTGCATATCTGTATCCACTGAAAATGATATGTTGAAAGTGACAGTTCAAAACCCCTTTGATCCCGAAACAGCCAGCCCCAGGCATGGAACGGGATTTGGGTTGAATTCGGTGAAACGTCGTCTCTACCTTTTATTTGCAAGAACGGATCTCGTGGAAACATCATCAATGGATCATGTTTTTACGACGACCATAAATATTCCAAAACATGAAAGTGATCATCATTGATGATGAACCTCTCGCAAGGTCCATTATTAAAGAATATCTTCAATTCCACCCTGAACTCGAATTAATCGCGGAATGCAATGACGGGTTCGAAGGTGTCAAAGCCATACAACAATACCAGCCCGACCTGATTTTTCTGGATATCCAGATGCCCAAAATAAATGGCTTTGAAATGCTGGAACTGGTAGAGGATCCGCCCTCAGTAATTTTTACTACGGCATTTGACGAATATGCCCTAAAAGCATTTGAAAGTCATGCGGTCGATTACCTGCTAAAACCTTTCAGCCGGGGAAGATTTGATAAGGCCATTTCCAAATGGCTTCAGACCGGTAAAAATATTTCAGGAAAAGAACAACTGGGGCAGCTGCTGAAGACCGTATCCAGCAGTCCTTCTGAACAGCATCGCGTGGTTGTAAAACTCTCGGGAAAAATCCGGATCATCCCTGTTGAAGATATCCATTACCTCGAGGCGGCTGATGACTATGTAAAAATTCATACCCGCGAAGGTGGATTTCTAAAAAATAAAACTATGGGTCATTTTGAAACAATACTGAATAAAAGCCAGTTTGTGCGCACCCATCGATCTTATATGGTGAATATCACTGAGATTACACGAATCGATCCTTACGAAAAAGACAATCACCTGGCTATTCTGAAATCAGGAGCCCGGGTGCCAGTGAGCAAAACCGGATATGTAAAACTGAAATCAGTGCTTGGTCTCTAGTGTTCAATCATACCGACCATACTGCACCATTGATACTGTCTTTGGATGCTCCGGTTACCGAATGCAAAACATTGATATCTTCCCTCCAGCGTAGTGCTCCCATTAAGGCGATCACGAGGGCTTCCTTGTAATTGATCAGACTGTCTGATGGCTTAATACATTCGATGCCGTCAATTGGCAATTCTTCTTCAAGCCTGCCTGTAAGGAACCGGTTGTGCGCACCTCCCCCGGTGATGAGTAAACGCAGTTTTTCTTTCGTCTTCATTTCCTCCTTTAATAACAAAACTCCCCGTTTTACCTGAACAACAATATGTTCTACATAAGTACGCAGAGCATCCTGCTGTGTGAGTCCGGCCTTTAGAACAACAGGGAATATTTCTTCCAAACCGAATTCGTTGCCAAGCGATTTCGGATAAGGCTTGTCGTAAAAAGAAAAATCGTTTAACCGGTGCAGCAGCTGCTCATTCACATTTCCCCGGGAAGCGATCCTGCCGTTTTCATCAAATCCTTTTTCAGTTTGTTCAGCCAGGAGGTTTAAGATCCGGTTAGCCGGACAAATATCAAAACCGGAAAATTTTTCACCGTTAGCCGACAAATTTGCAATACCTCCTATGTTTAAAAAAAGATCATATTCCGGAAACAACAGCTTTTCGCCGATAGGCACGATAGGTGCTCCCTGGCCGCCCAGGGCCACATCCGTACTACGGAAATCTGTAATTGTACGAATACCGGTAACTGCAGCGATAGCAGCTCCGTCCCCAAGTTGCGCCGTAGTATGGCGTGATGGAAAATGAAAAGCCGTATGTCCGTGTGAAGCAATCAGCTGAATCTGGTAAGCAAGGTTTTTCTCCTCCAGGAAATCGTTTACACAGTTTCCCAGATAATGACCATAAGCTGTGTGCATCATCAGGTAGTCCCTCGCTGAAAGACTGGTCAGGCCGGCAAGATTTTTTCTCCAGGCCTCGGGATATGGAATGCAGGCGGTTTCTGCCAGTTCAAACTGCCATTTTCCGGCTCCTTCCTCAAACCGGACGAAAGCGATGTCCAATCCATCGAGCGAGCTTCCGCTCATTAATCCGACTACATTATACTGCATTGAAAATGATTTTCTGATTCAATCTCTTAACTTTAGATTTACTAATGGCGGAATTTCGAATATCGGATTTTTAATCTTTATCTATGGTGATAAATCTGAGTCAGCATTATTCAATTCTCAGTGACTGGATTGCTGAGATAAGGGATCAGACACTTCAGACGGACCGGATGCGGTTCAGGCGGAATCTGGAGAGGATCGGGGAAATCGCCGGTTATGAAATAAGCAGGCAACTGCCTCATGAAGTAAGGGAAATCCAGACACCGCTTGGAACAGCGGGTTCTAAAATGCTTAAAACCCAGCCAGTATTGGCTACCATCCTTCGGGCCGGCCTTCCCCTGCATCAGGGACTTTTGAATGTTTTTGACAAGGCTGATAATGCTTTTATTTCTGCCTATCGCAAACATGGACGGGACGGATCTTTTGATATCAGCATGGGCTATATAACCTGTCCCGACCTGGAAAATCGAATTTTGATCATTTCCGATCCAATGCTGGCAACAGGATCTTCCATGGTCAAGACCATCCAGCAATTACGGTCGGAAGGCAACCCCGTTGAAATTCATATCGTTACTGCGATTGCATGTACGGTCGGCATCGAATACCTGCGCAGGGCACTTCCCGTTTGTAAAGTCTGGTGTGGCGCCATAGACGACGAACTAACAGCAAAGGGATATATTGTACCTGGGCTCGGAGACGCAGGCGACCTTTCTTTTGGCGTTAAAACCCAGTTCTAAACCCTGCAGGCTACTTCATGGTTTCAGGTATTTTGTTTACTTTCAGGCCTCTTCCAACAGGTTGTTTCTATGTAATCCAAGATTCCCAAAAACCAGCCGTGACTAAAGGATCGTGTTTTATGAGAAGAATAATTTATGTGCTGCTGGTATTTTCTGCATTGCTACCTGGGACCATCCGGGCACAGGATCCGGCATTTTCCCAATTTTTTGCTTCTCCGCTTACACTTAATCCGGCGCTTACCGGAAAATTCAGTGGTGTGGTTCGTGTTGCCGGCAACTATCGCGATCAGTGGCCTCAAATAAATAATGCGTTCATTACTTCTACCATCTCGGTCGACGGAAATATTTTCGTTAATAAAATTACTCCAGGTGACGCCTGGGGCGTCGGACTGATGACGATGACCGATCGTACGGCAAGTGGCATACTGACCAGTAATTATGTAGCTCTTTCCACTTCGTACCAGAAAGCGCTGGACGAAAATGGCTGGAACCAGATTGGCATTGGTTTTCAGGGATCATACGCCAATAAAAGACTCGATGGTACAAAACTGAATTTTGAAGATCAACTGGATCAGCAGGGCGGTTGGACATTACCGAGTTCGGAAGCGGTGAGCGGTCACCAGGTGAACCTCAGTTATTTCGACTTCAATGTGGGTGTTCTGTATAACGGATCCACGGACGGTAATAATAATTATTATTTTGGCGCTTCTGCTTATCATATCCTTCAACCTACTGAATCATTTACCGGCAATTCGGTATATACCTTGCATCCCCGGTTTACATTACATGGCGGTTATTCCACGCCGTTATCACAATCGAACAATAATAATTTTATCCATTTCAGTGGTATGTACAGCAGGCAGTCTAACGCAGTGGATGCTATGCTGGGAGGCGCCTGGTCGTATAACCTGAACAGTGAGGAACCTGCCTCTCCGCCGATCAACATCTATTTGGGTATGTGGGCCCGGTTCAGTAATCTTACCGATGCCATCATCCCTTATGTTGGTCTGGATGTTGGATCTTTCACCATCGGTATGTCGTACGATGTCAATGTGTCTTCACTAAAACCAGCTTCGCAGGGACAAGGCGGATTTGAAATCTCAGTTATCTATATCAAGAAACCTTCAGACGGCAGAAAAACCATCCCCTGCCCGAAATTCTAAGATTTCCTTGCACTTACATAAAGATTTCCCTTTACAATAAAACGGTATGGTAATTCTGCATCCTCACGCGCTGACTCCACACCGATTCGTCTTGTAATGGCAATCTGATCTTTTTTATAACGTAAACCGTCGTCTTCAATAAAAATTTCATCGGAAAATAGATTTGTTCCGCTGTGTATTTTCGACATGCCGAGGGACCGTGAGAGGTTACCCGGACCTTTTGTAAGTGTGAAATCTGCAAATGATTTGCCAGTCCGAATTAGCATTTGATCCACGCCCTCGATGGGTTCGAGTGCACGGATTAATACGCCGTGCGGAATGTCCTTTTTATTGGTAATGACATTAAAGAGGTGGTGCATGCCATAACAAATATAAATGTAAACGGATCCTGGCGAACCATAGAGATCTTCAGATCTGGCTGTCCTCCTACCGCCAAAAGCATGGCTTGCCCTGTCATTTACACCGGCATAAGCTTCTGTTTCTACAATACGACCGGAACTGCGAATACCATCCAATCGGGTAACCAGAATTTTCCCGAGTAATTCGCGCGCAATCTTCAAGACATCGTTCCGGTCATAAAAACGTGAGTCAAGCTTTTGAGGTTCATGGGACATATAGATACTTGAAATCTAAATTAGTGCTATATTGAACGCCGTAAAAAATTGGTTTGCTAAAAGAAATTGTAATTGCCATCCAGGCCTATCGAAAGGCTCATATATTCATTGGAAAACACAGATTGTGGAAGTGGATCCTGATTCCGGGTCTGGTTTACATGATCCTGTTTACCATCGGCTTATATATTTTCTGGATCTCAGCCGACTCAGCAGTCTCCAGTCTAAGTCAGCTTACAGGCGTAGACCGATGGCTGCACCATCAGCATAGTGCTGCCTGGAGTTTTATTCTGATCATGGTAGGTATTATGGTGCGTCTCATCATGATGTTCTTTTATTTCTCGCTATTCAAATACTTATTCCTCATTTTAGGAAGCCCGGTATTTTCTTATCTGAGTGAGAAAACGGAGTCGATAATCGAAGGCAGGGAGTTCGTTTTTAATTCCTCTGTATTTTTCCATGATATCAGGAGGGGGGTACGACTGGCATTCCGGAATTTTTTCTGGCAAACTGTGTACACTATTTTCATCCTGTTGTTGTCCTTAATTCCGCTAATCGGATCCTTAGCTCCGGTAATTTCCGGGCTCGTAGAATGTTATTTTTATGGTTTCTCCATGCTGGACTACAGCTGCGAAAGACACAAACTATCTCCTTCAGATAGTATTAACTTCATCAGCCAGCGCAGGGGACTTGCTATTGGCAATGGACTGGTTTTTTATCTGATGCACTTTGTACCATTTGTAGGTTGGGTACTTGCACCCTCATATGCACTTGTTGCAGCAACCATCAGCCTCTACCATCAGAATATTGATTCATGAGCCGGACTGCTACCGTTTATTTAATTCCCAGTTTTCTTGACGAAGAAGGAATGGACGCTTTGCCAGGTTATTTGCTTTCGGCTATTCAGAAGACCGAAGTTTTTTTTGTGGAGAATGAACGCAGTGCCAGACGTTTTCTGAAAAAACTCTGGAAGGAGATGGATATAGATCATTACCTATGGTTTGCCATCCATAAAGCTGAAGAAAATATACTGCAGGAATTTTTGCGACAGATAAAACTGGGAAAACAAATTGCCATCCTGAGTGAAGCCGGATGTCCGGGTATTGCGGATCCGGGACAAATCCTGGTGGCTGCAGCGCAGGAAGCCGGAGCTCTGATTAAACCTTTAGTCGGTCCAAGTTCCATCCTGCTGGCGCTGATGGCCAGCGGAATGAACGGACAGCATTTCCAGTTTCATGGTTATCTGCCCATTGATGGCAATGAACGAAGTCGTCGAATTAAGGAGCTGGAACTGTTGTCCCGTAAAGAGGGCTCAGCCCAATTATTTATAGAAACCCCGTACCGGAATCTTTCGCTGATGGACAGTTTGATGAAAACCTGCGCCGGCACAACACGGTTGTGCGTTGCCGTTAACCTTACCGGCAGTAAAGAATCCATTCGGACCAAAACTATTGACGCCTGGCGCAAGGCCATTCCGGAAATAAATAAAATGCCGGCGATTTTTATCCTTCAGGCCTGAAACAAGTTTAAATCCGGATGCAGGAATGGGGACTTCAGGTCTTAGGTCTTCCACTCTATTATTGCTTATATGGCGTCAGCAAAACTTTCGAATCGCCCATAGAAATGACGCTGTCCACAATAAAAACAGAAGTTCCACGCCATGGCAAAGCACCCATATATTCCTTATAATGCAGTTCAAACTCCTTACCGCTATTCGCCATAAGTTTCGCAGCTACGGATTCATTCGCTACGGAAAAACGGAATTCGTTGGATTGAACGGAACCTGGCTGTCCACCCTGAAATCCAGCCTGAATCAACTTACCTTCATAAGTCTTAAACACATATCCCTTTTTGACGAAATTGTTCAGCTGGCCAGCTTTAACGCCTTCCCCGAATACCCAATAAAAATGCCAAGCAAACCATACGGCTACCAATACCAGGATGACAAGAAGGAAAATGGTAAAGAATTTTTTCATACTGGCTATTTTATAATCCGTGTTTATCTGTCAGATATATCAAAGCAGCCATATTAATAGCACCCAGCTCCAGTTCCCGCTTATTTACTTTTTCGAGCACATCACTTGCTGCGTGGTGGTAGTCGAAGTAACGCTGTGAATCCGGTAATAGCTCTGCGGCCAGCACACCGGTCGAATCATGCAGCGTCTCTACATCAGCACCCGCACCCGATGCGGTAAATTCATAAACACCGTAAGGTTTTAGCAGCTCGAGAAATGGTTGTATTGCCAACAAGTCCTTTCCAGTTCCACGAAAGCTGAATCCTCTTGGCGTAAATCCACCGCCATCACTTTCCAGCGCAAAGATATGTTTTTCCCCCGCCCGTCTGGCTGCCGAACTATAGGCCTTCGCCCCTTTTCCACCGTTTTCTTCATCAGTAAACAATACAATCCGAAGGGTATGACGGGGTTTGTATCCGGTCGCTTTTAACGCACGCAATACTTCTATTGACTGTACACAGCCTGTTCCGTCATCGCTTGCGCCTTCTGCAGGATCCCAGGAATCAAGATGGCCGCCAACTGTAATAAACTGATCCGGAAATTCTGATCCTGTCCATTCTCCGATCACATTGTAGCCTATTGTATCTGGCAGGGCATGGGCCCGGGTGGAAATATAAAGACTCAAATCTTTTTGAGATGACGCAGCTGTCGCCAACTTATCGGCATCCTGCAAGCCGATTGCCAACGCAGGTATCTTCGGAATACTGTCATCATATACCATTGCCCCGGTATGGGGAAAATTATCCATGGAGCTGGTCATGGATCTGACTACAACGCCCAAAGCGCCATATCTGGCTGCCCGGCTTGCACCAGTGACCCGGTAAGGAACGGCTTCGGCATATGCATTAAAGACCCACACAAAATCGACATTGAAAGGATGGTTATAAAAAACAATTTTTCCTTTGATTTCAGCCTTTCTTTTTTCCAGTTCGTCAAAATCATGAATCAGGATCATGGGAGCCGTAATGCCTCCAGGCGGGGTAGATACAGAATTTCCTAACGCAATAACTGCAAGGGATTGTCTGTTCTTACCGGAAACCATGGCCGCTTCATCTTTCCCTCCCCGTACCCAATGCGGAATCACCGCTTTTTGCAAATAAACTTTTTCGGCTCCGGCCTGTTTCAAAACGTTCTGCCCCCATTTCTCAGCGGCATAAGTTTGAGGGCTTCCCGAAAGACGAGGACCTATATGTTTTGTTAACTGAATCAGATTACTATACGCATTGCTGTGATGGAAGATTTCATCTGCGATTTTTCTTATGGCAACAGAATCAGATTGTGACTGAGCTGAACCGGCGAATAAAAAAAATAAAGAACCAAACAAAAACCAACGCATATCT
>JBGPBW010000183.1:0-9951 GCA_041481385.1 Puia sp. | reverse complement strand
TGGCGCAGAGTCTGTCAATCCGATCACTTCTTCTCCGGCGATCGGGTTTACCATTCTTATGATACCACTGCTGGATACCCTCCGCGTATTTGCCATCCGCATTTTCAAACGCCGTTCACCATTCAGCCCTGACCGGAATCATATTCACCATCTCCTGCTTGATCGGGGACTTTCACACCGTACGATTACACTACTGCTGGTCAGTTTTAATGTCCTCATGGTGGCATTTGTTTATATGGCACGGACACTGGGCTGTACTATTTTGATCCTGTCGGTAATTGCTGTTTTCTTCAGTTTCATTGCCATCACTTATTATTCCCGGCCACGTCATTCCATATCATGGGCAAGTGACGGGATTGATAAAAATGAGAAGGTTAAAGAATCTAAATTGGTTACCTTTATCCGCGAAAGTATGCTGGAACAAAAGAACTAACCGGCTGTAACGATCAGAAAAATCCCGAATTAGTATTACGCCTATGTCTGATGAATTAGACTTTATTGTGGAGGTTGCAAAAGACTCCATGGTAAAAGCCATCAATCACCTCGAGAATGAACTAACCAGGATCCGGGCCGGTAAAGCAAATCCACAAATGTTGGAAAGTGTGAATGTGGATTATTACGGCGTTCCCACAGTGATCAACCAGATGGCCAATGTGTCTGTGATGGATGCCAGGACACTGACCATTCAACCCTGGGAAAAAAATATGCTGCAACCCATCGAAAGGGCGATCATCAATGCCAACCTCGGTGTTACACCTCAAAATGACGGACATATCATACGTCTTTTCATGCCCCCGTTAACGGAAGAACGAAGAAAAGAATTTGTCAAGAAATCCTATAGTGAAGGGGAACAGACTCGTATCGCCATCCGGAATATCCGCAGGGAATCCATCGAACAGATTAAGAAACTGCAGAAAGAGGGGCTAAGTGAAGACCTCACCAAAGATGCCGAAAAGGAAATGCAGGAACTCACCGATCAGCATATTAACCTGGTGGAAAAGCATCTGGCTTCAAAAGAAAAAGAAATCATGTCTGTTTGAGAAGGTACACCGAATTATATTATTCTTAACCATCTAAAAACAATTCTATGGGAATCTTAAAAGAATTCAGAGATTTCGCATTGCGTGGAAATGTTGTCGACCTCGCTGTAGCCGTAATCATTGGTGCAGCATTCGGAGCTATAGTATCGTCACTCGTGGATAATGTAATCACACCACTCTTGCTGACTCCTGCGTTAAAAGCAGCCAATGCACAGGACCTGGATAAACTCAGTTACGGCGCCGTAAAATACGGATTGTTCCTCTCAGCAGTTATCAAATTCATAATTATCGCATTCATACTTTTCCTGATTGTTAAGGGCATGAAGACAATCGAAAAGAAAAAAGTTCCCGCAGCTGCAGAACCGACCGCAACGGAAAAACTGTTGGCTGAAATCAGGGACGAACTTAAAAAACGATAGGATCCCATTCGTCAATTTTATTTGTAATCATACCATCTCTAACTGAATTTTAATAATCAGGAACCTTATTATTATGAAAAAAATTCTAATCAGCGTTTTATCCCTGTTCAGTTTTTATTTGGCCGCTGCACAGGACAAGACTGTTCAGGAATTGCGTAATGAAGCCAACCGGGATATAAAAAAAGATCCGAATGACACCATCCCTAAAGTCTGGAAAACAGGAGGCTTACTCCGGTTCACTTTTACTCAGGCTGCACGAAGTAACTGGTCCGGGGGTGGTGACAAAAGTTCTCTGGGATTGAGCAGTTTCTTTAGCGGTTATGCATTTTATAAAAAGGATAAAAATTCTTGGGATAATACTATTGATCTGGCCTACGGGTTTTTGAATACCACCAGCCTGGGTTCAAGAAAAACGGATGACCGGATTGATCTGCTGTCCAAATACGGATATGATATTGGGAAGAAATGGTATCTCAGCGGATTGGTAAATTTCCGGACGCAATTTGCTCCGGGATATTCATATCCGAAAACGGGTGCTCCCGTGCTGACGTCAGATTTTATGGCCCCCGGATATCTGATTGTGTCGCCCGGTTTGAATTATATGCCTAACGATGATTTTTCGTTCTTCATTTCGCCGGCCACGTTAAGATGGACTTTTGTAGAAAATGACTCCCTTTCGGCCAAAGGCTCCTATGGTGTGGATACCGGGAAAAATGTTAAACTGGAATTCGGAGCTTTTTCCTCGATTACGTATACACACAAAATCAGCTCCGCTGCCGTATATACTGGAAGGCTGGACCTTTTTTCAAATTATGAACACACTCCTCAGGATGTTGATGTGAACTGGACCAATTTGCTGGCCGTAAAAGTTACTGGAATCGTTACCATGTCCTTATCTTTTACCCTGATTTACGATAACGATGTATCAACGGTTAATGAAAACGGAACCATTGGAGGAGCATCGCCGCAGATACAGGAATTATTCGGAATTGGGGTTTCGCTCAAACTTTAGTCAGGAGTTAATTGCCAATTGTTAATGAAAGGTGCAAAAATGAAATGACAATTAATCATTGACAATTAACCATTATTTGTATTCTTGTACCCAAAGACGGCTAATGCTCAATTCATCTTCTTATCAGATCCGCTTATCCCAGTTCGAGGGCCCTTTCGACCTGCTGCTTTTTTTTATAGAAAGGGACGAGTTGGATATATATAACATACCCATCCATAAACTCATCAAGGATTTTCTGGATTTCATCCATTCCCAGGATACACTCAATATTGAGTTATCCAGCGAGTTTATCCTTTTTGTATCGACCCTGATGCGTATAAAGGCCAAAATGCTTTTGCCAAGAAAGGAAATGGATGAACAGGGCAATGAAATTGATCCCCGCCAGGAATTGGTGAACAAAGTACTCGAATACAAACGGTTCAAGGAAGCCTCTGCAAGATTGGCGGAACTGGAAGAAGACAGGATGCAATTGATCCGCCGGGGCAATCTGCACCGGGAATTATTGCAGATCGGGGAGGAGTCGGGGGAAGGAACGGAAATCCAGTCCATCAGTTTATTTAAACTGATGAAGACTTTTGAAAAGGTCATGTTGCGTTTGCAGGAGCGGAATAATCAACCCCGGCATACCGTTGTTCAATATAATTACACCATTGAAGGAAGCCGCCAGCAGATGATTGACCTGGTCTGTCAGGAACAAACGGTCCCTTTTGAAAAAATCATCGCTTCATGCGAAAATCGGATCCACGCCATTTTTCTTTTTCTTTCCATCCTGGAACTTGTACAGCAGGGGTATATGAATATCCTGATCGGAGAGGGGAGAAATAATTTTATTCTTGAGCATAATCCTGAAGGCGCAATGCTTAATGCTTAATACCGAACGCTTAACGCCCAATCCTAAGACTAGGGCCTGATAAATCCGTCCGGCAGCAGCGGGAAATATTGACAATCTGGCAGCAAATTATCTTATAAAGCGTTAAGCCTTATGCCTTAAGCCTTAAATGGTACATTATTTGATGTTTAAACATCAAATAAAGCAAATCATGAAAACAATAATATACCCGGCGAAAGAAAGGGGACACGTAAACCTGGGTTGGCTGGACTCCTTTCATTCATTCAGTTTTGGTCAGTATTATGATCCCAGGAAAGTGCATTTTGGCGCATTACGGGTTCTAAACGATGACAGCGTTGCAGGAGGCGGCGGTTTTGGAACACATCCGCACGACAATATGGAAATTGTTACCATACTGCTCGAAGGTAACCTGGCGCATAAAGACAGCACGGGTAATGAGAGCATCATCCGAAAAGGAGATATTCAGATTATGAGTGCCGGAACAGGCATACGCCATTCTGAATATAACGCTTCTTCAACAGAACCTGCGAAATTTCTGCAGATATGGGTGATCCCGAAAAGCAAAGACATTCACCCGGTGTACGGGCAGAAATCTTATGATTTGATTGAACGTAAGAACAAATGGCAGGTTGTAGTGAGTGCGGATAGCGCAGACCTGGGACTGAATATCAACCAGGACGCCAGGTTTTCCCTTTCAGATCTGGAAGCAGGCAAATCCATTCCTTATCAGATGAAATGGAAGAATGCCGGGCTTTATCTTTTTGTGATTGAAGGGGAAATAAAGATTGGTAGCCAGTCTCTCAATAAACGGGATGCCCTGGGTATTTCAGAAGTTGAAAATGTAGTGATTGAAGCCGGAAAGAATTCCCAGGTGCTGGCGATCGAGATACCGATGATATAATTGACAATTGACAATTAATAAGTTCTTTCTGTTTCAACAAGCAGTGACTTTGCTGCCTGGACTATGGCATCAGCATCATATCCCGCTTCGTGCTGCAGTTGTTTGGGAGAACCGTGATCTATGATTTTATCAGGTATGCCCAGGATAACAACACGGGCGTTATATTGATGAGCTGCCATAAATTCCAGAACGGCTGAACCAAAACCGCCAACAACTGTTCCGTCTTCCACTGTGATAATCTTATCAAATTTTTTAAACACTTCATGGAGCAGGTCTTCATCGAGTGGTTTCACAAAGCGCAAATCATAATGGGCAGCATCCAGGTCCATGGTCCTCAACTGGCGGATGGCGGCGGTTGCGAAATTGCCGGGATGGCCGAAACTCAGGATGGCCAATTCTTTTCCATCTTTTAATTTTCTCCCTTTACCGATTTCAATTTCCTGAAAAGGTGATTTCCAGTCAGGTAAAACGCCTTCGCCGCGCGGATACCGGATTACAAAGGGATGCGTATTTTTCTCCAGTTGCGCTGTGTACATCAGGTTACGCAATTCAATTTCATTCATCGGGGCACTTACGATCAGGTTGGGGATGCAGCGCATGTAAGCGATATCATAAGCACCATGATGCGTAGGACCGTCTTCACCGACCAGCCCCGCGCGATCCAGGCAGAATACAACCGGCAGGTCCTGAATGGCTACGTCGTGGATTACCTGATCATAGGCTCTTTGCATAAACGTCGAATAGATATTACAGAATACCCGCATGCCCTGGGTGGCCATACCTGCACTTAAAGTAACCGCATGCTGTTCGCAAATACCTACATCAAAAGCCCGGTCAGGCATTTCTTCCATCATGAATTTCAGTGAACTTCCGCTGGGCATTGCCGGTGTTACTGCTAAAATAGCCGGGTTCTTTTCGGCGAGTTCAATGATGGTTTTTCCGAAGACGTCCTGATACTTCGGCGGCTGAATGGTATCAAACTGTTTCTTATAGATTTCTCCCGTGATCTTATCAAACAGCCCGGGTGCGTGCCATTTGGTCTGATCATTTTCGGCCAGTGAATAACCCTTGCCCTTGGTGGTGATAATATGAAGAAGTTTTGGACCCGGAATATTTTTCAGATCCTGCAGGGTATCTATGAGTTTATTCAGATTATGTCCGTCAATGGGTCCGAAATATCTCAGTTTCAGGGCTTCAAATAAATTGCTGCTCTTGTTTACGAAACTCTTGATGCTGTGTTCAATTTTACTGGCGATCTCCCGGCTGAAATGTCCTCCCACAGGCAGTTTCCCCAATGCCTTCCAGATATCGTCCTTGAATTTATTATAGGTTTGTGAAGTTGTAATATCCGTGAGGTATTCTTTCAGGGCACCTACATTGGGATCGATGCTCATGCAATTGTCATTGAGAATGATCAGCAGATCAGAATCAGCCACGCCGGCATGGTTCATGCCTTCAAAAGCAAGTCCCGCAGTCATTGCCCCGTCACCGATTACTGCAACTACTTTCCGATCCGATTCGCCCTTGTACTTGGCAGCCATGGACATACCCAGGGCCGCACTGATGGAAGTGGAAGAATGGCCAACGCCAAAAGTATCGTAATTGCTCTCACTCCTGTTGGGAAACCCACTCAGTCCCTTATATTTTCTGTTACTGGAAAAGTTGTCGCGTCGACCGGTTAGGATCTTGTGGCCATAAGCCTGGTGACCCACGTCCCAAACCAACTGATCAAATGGGGTATTAAACACATGGTGCAGGGCCACGGTGAGTTCGACGACGCCAAGGCTTGCAGCAAAATGACCTCCATGCAGGCTTACCACATCGATAATGTACTGGCGCAGTTCCGTGCTGAGCTGCTGGAGTTGTTCCCTGTTTAATTTTTTAAGATCTTCAGGAGAATCAATGGTTTGTAAAAGGGGTCCCGGCAGAAGGTCCATCTGGTTTATTTAAACAGGTAAAAATAAGATTTTCATCCGATATACACAGTGAATGAGCCCGGAACTCCCTTCCCGGAGGCTGGCGACCGCCAAAAGGCCGGAATCATCCATTAATACTTAAAATCGCCGGGGAGCGGTTTTATCGTATAGATTTGCCCTGGCTGAAAGAATGCAAAAAACAAATAAATACTACTGGTGGTTCCAGATTGGCGGCTGGTTGACTGTTGCCCTGATTCAGATCCTGATTAATGTGCTCTGGAGTAACGTGGACCAGCAGTTTTTTGTTGCTCTCGGGCTGCAAATCCTGGTTGGCATTTTCGCTACCCATCTATTCAGAATTTTTATTCGTCGTTCGGGCTGGCTGGATTTACCCGTCGAGAAGGCCCTGCCCCGCCTTGCGCTCGGCATTTTATTCGTATGCCTGCTGGATTCGGCTATCCGCATTTACGTCAATGACTCGCTTGGCCTTTCAGGTACTAACAAAAAAATTATATTCTCTACCCGCTATCTTCTCGTAACCGTGCAAAACGGATTATTCATCATTCCGTGGACCCTGATCTATTATTTCTTCCACTATATTGAAAAAAGCCGGAAACAACTGCTCGATACCCTGAAGCTGGAAGCCCTTGTTAAAGAACTGGAACTGAAAACCATCAAGAGTCACATTAATCCCCATTTCATTTTTAATGCGCTCAACAGCATAAGGGCACTGATCGATGAAAATCCACTCCGGGCCCGGACAGCCATCACCGAGCTGAGCAATATTTTAAGAAGCAGCATGCAAACGGAGAAACAGGAAACGGTTTTTTTCGAAAAAGAGCTGAATATTGTGAAGGATTATCTGGCTCTCGAACATATCCGGTTTGAAGACCGGCTAAATGTTCAGTATGAAATTGCGGAGAATACCCTGATGCAGCCCATTCCCCCAATGATGCTGCAGACCTTGGTTGAGAACGCCATAAAACACGGCATCAGCAAACAGGTGAATGGAGGTACGGTCACCATTGTATCCAGGATGAAGAACCGCTATCATCAGGTTGTGATCCGCAATACCGGACGACTGGATAAATCGGGGAGTGAAGACGGATTTGGATTGATCAGCACCCGAAACCGGCTGCATCTTTTGTTTGGCGAAAACGCAAATTTTAATATCAGGGAAATTAACGGAAATATGGTAGAAGCCATCGTACATATTCCATTGTCTTAAATTATCCATATGATCAGAGCAGTAATTATCGACGACGAAAGACTTGCACGGAACGAGTTAAAAAAGTTGCTGATGGAGTTTCCGGAAATTGAAGTCATTGCAGAAGCAGCCAATGCCAATGAAGGGATTGAAAAAATAGATAGTCTTAATCCCGACCTGATATTCCTTGACATCCAGATGCCGGGCAAAACAGGATTTGATATGCTGGCAGAGCTGGATAAAGCACCAGATGTAATTTTTACGACAGCCTATGACGATTATGCTTTAAAAGCATTTGAAGTGAATGCGCTCGATTATTTGCTGAAGCCAGTTGAGCCCCGAAGACTCGCAGACGCCCTTCATAAACTGCATCTGGAAGAAAGCCGTGACCGGGAATCTGGAAATGAAGATGAAATTGCAGTCAACAAAAGTCTTCTCCATGAAAGTGATCAGGTCTTTGTTAAAGACGGTGAAAGGTGCTGGTTCGTTAAACTTGCCGACATCCGTCTGTTTGAGAGTGTCGGCAATTATGCGAAAATTTATTTTGGGACGCACAAACCGCTTATCTTAAAATCTTTGAATGCCCTCGAAGAACGACTGGATGAAAAAGTATTTTTCCGGGCAAACCGCAAACATATCGTCAATCTGCGGCTTATTGAAAAAATAGAACCTTATTTCAACGGAGGCCTTTTACTGGAACTAAAAGGCGGCGAAAAGATTGAAGTCAGCCGCCGGCAAACGGTTAAGTTTAAAGAGATGATGAGTTTATAATTCCCAAATTCGATTCATGCGTATTTTAATTGTTACAGTTCTTCTGGTAAATTCTTGTTTTGCCCAATCGCAGCCCCCTCCGGAAATCAATGAAAGTTCAGTTAGTCGTGTAGAAAATAAACTAGCTGCAGACGACATGCAGGGACGAAAGGTATTTACACCGGGTATCGAAAAAGCTGCTGCATTTATCAGTAATGAATTCAAAGATGCCGGCCTTACACCATTACCGGGTTCCCCGGATTTTAAACAGACTTTTTCCATTGTGGACCCCATATCCACTGAAGTGACTGCTAAACTGGATGGCATGACCATCGACAAAAACAACATAGTCGTATTCACAGCAGATTCATCCCTCTCCGCAACGGCTGCCGATCATTACAAAAAAATAATTGTAAAAAATCAAAACGATTTCACCGAGGCTTTCTTTAAGTATTTTGAGTCGGAGGAACATGTATTGATCCTTGTAGACACATCGATGTCAAAGCGGTTTGCCAGGTTAGCCAACCGCCACATACCCCAGTTCTCGGGAAGCGGTAACCGGATATTTATTTTGACAACGATCGATCCGCAACAGTACGAGATCCAGGTGAAACAGACAGTTAGCAAAAAGAACCTGACCAACCTGGTCGGTATTATTCGGGGTAAAACCAGACCGGAAGAATACGTGATTTTTTCTGCACACTATGATCACCTGGGGGTTGGGCTTCCCGATGCGACGGGTGATTCGATTTACAATGGTGCCAATGATGATGCTTCGGGAGTTACGGCTGTGATCACACTGGCCAACTATTTCAGCAGGCTGAATAACAATCAGCGCACACTGGTTTTTGTTGCTTTTACAGCGGAAGAAATTGGTGAATTCGGCTCAGCTTATTTTTCCCGTAAGATAGATCCGGCCAAAGTTGTTGCCATGCTGAATATTGAAATGATCGGAACTGAAAGTAAATGGGGGAAAAACTCTGCATATATTACCGGATATGATAAGACCGATATGGGAGCCATATTACAGAAAAACTTATTAAACAGTCCCTTCCGGTTTTATCCGGATCCTTATCCGCAACAAATGTTATTTCTCAGATCAGATAATGCGAGCCTGGCAAAAAAAGGTGTTCCGGCTCATACCATTGGTACATCGAAGATGGACTCTGAAAAATATTATCATACGCAGGGGGACGCAGTTGGAACACTTGACCTGACAAACATGACTGAGATTATCCGTGCCATCGGGCTGAGTGCGGGCAGCATCATTTCCGGAGCAGATACCCCCCAAAGAGTGAAAATTGAATAATTAATGACCCGGATACCCTTCAATGGAACCGTAATAAGAAATCGGATCCCGGTCATTGCTGTTTATTCTCACTGTACAATATCCGCCGGAGCTGATGGACAAATACATTACCGTAACTTTCACTCCCTTCGGTCTTATAGTAATCTCCCATCGGTCTTTCTTTGCTGAATCAGCGGTGTAAGTAAAATCATGTGTATTAAACTGAATACCTGAATCTTCATTTGTTCCATATCCGGTATTGTATGCCCGCCCGTAATATGGCAGGTGCACATAGATACTATCATCCTTCAATATGAGACCATATCCAGGGGTCAGGTGAATGGTCTTCCCTTTTTTGGTTGTGGCTGACTGGACGAGGAAAGCGTATTGCTTCGATAGAACGATGGATTTAACATCCGGGTTTTTCTGATCGTTTCCCGATTGTGCATGGCTATTCATGCATATCATGAACAAAAATGGAAGACACAACGGGGTAATTTTTGAGAATGCCATACCGGTGATTTTAGAACATCTAATTTCTGATTTTTTTACCACTTATCATTTAATC
>JBGPBW010000182.1:0-10138 GCA_041481385.1 Puia sp. | reverse complement strand
CCAATGCCACAATTTTACTTTCTTATATGGAATATAAAAACTTCCGGATGCAAAGCCCCCGACAAAATGCAGAAAGACCCCCATTAATATACCCATATCTGACTAGTTTTAGAAATGCCCACCGCTATTATAAAAATTACTGCATTCAGGGATGAAAATATTTCAATTCAATAATGTCTGTCGGTGTAGCAAGGGTGTTCCAGTGTTCGTGAATTACCATCGCCGCACCCGCTGCACTGGCCTGAGCCATTTGTGCAGCAAAAACTTTCATTAATGGAAATGCAGTAGCGAGTAATTGCATATAAACCGGATTCCTGGCAAAGCCGCCATCCACAAAAATATTCTCCACCGCATTCGACAGGATGAGCCGGGTAGATGCCACCTGCTTTTCCATGATATCCATCAGTAACCTGTGATAGGCTGATTCAAAGCAATCAAACTCCATGAGGTCGCGTTGTGCAAATCCTGAACGAATATGCTGGGAGACCGGCCTGTTGAAACCACCAGGCTCCTCCAGGGATCTTAATTGCGAAACGATATCAGGATCAAAAATGACTGTCTGAAAATAATTTTTATTTTTCTGAAAATAAGCGGCCACCCTTTCCATTTCCCGTTCATATTCAATACCGACAAAAAGTCGGGAAGCCTTCACCGGCTTGCCCTTATAACTCAGGTAGCACAAACAGTCGCTCTCCAATTCCGAAACAGTCAATGGATCATCATTGAAAGGATTCAGGCTGATACACCAGGTGCCTGTGGAAATCAGCACAAATGGTTTCGGGAAATGCTTCATATAAGGAATCAACGCGGCTGAACTATCATGTAGTCCAATACCCACAAGGCCAATTGCAGGTAAACCGGCGCGATCATGAGCAATACTTTGTGGTAAAAACGGATATATGGTTCCCGTTGATTGGATGGGAGGAAGTTTGTTAATGATGCCTTCCCGGAAAACCCATTCGTGGTAATCATGCTGCGAAAAATTCCAGAGATTGGTGTGGCACCCGATGCTCGTGATATCCGAGCTGGCTTTACCCGTCATCATCCAGCTGAGCCACTGAGGAAGGTGAAGTGAATAATTAATTTTGGCAAAACAGTCTGGCCGCTCATTTTTTATGCGATACAACTGCATTCCCGAATTGAGGCTGCCCAATACCGGTGAAGCAGCCATCAGGGAGAACCCGGCTTCGCCACCATATTGATCATAAAATTGTTTTTTCAGTTCCCCCGGATATGGTTTCAGGTAATTGTACAATGGAGTCAGGGGTTCGCCCGTTTTGCCGATATGCACAAAACTGGCGCCATAGGCAGAAAAATTTATCGCGCGTAAATCAAACGCTCCCGATTTCCCGGCAACTGCCAGGTTGCTCACAACCCAGGACCATAAACCATACAAATCTTCACAGGGAAAACCATCTTCATCATTCACCTCAGGCAACGCATCCGTTTTTTCCCAAACCGTATCGTACAATTCGTTAAAGAGGAATAATTTCTTATTCGTCTTCCCGATATCCAGAATGGCAATTACAGGTGTTGATGGCATGCTCCGGTAACTAGAAAATCGTTATGGAATAATTATAATCCTGTGCTGACTGTTTTTGCCCCCCTGTTCTTAATCAATAACTGTCTTATCTGCATACTCCTGTACAGTGCCACAGGATCAAGTGCAGCGCCCGCACGCAAACGGGCTTCAGCAACCAGTGGCCTGAGGTCTGTACGAAAACTATCCTGCAGGATTTCCTGAGCCGCAGCCACGTCATTTGAATTCTGTGCTTCCCGGAGTCTCGTCCGGTCTACCAGCAACGCCTGCGCATAAGCAAGCAGGATAGCTTCCACGGATTGCAACAGGTCTTCCAGGGGGTCTTTTACATTATGCGAGGCATCAATCATCCAGCCGAGATCGCTGGTGTGTTCCATATTCCTGGCATCCATTCCTTCCACCAGTTCATTAAAAATGAGAAATAACTGATAAGGTTTTATACTGCCGACAGTCAGATCGTCATCACCATATTTTGAATCATTAAAATGAAACCCACCGAGTTTTCCCTCCATCAGCAAGAGAGCCACGATCTGTTCAATATTGACATTGGGCAGGTGGTGGCCCAGGTCGACCAGGGTATATGCTTTCGGGCCGAGTTTGGATGCGTATAAATAAGACTGTCCCCAATCACCCACAGTGGTAGAATAAAAATTCGGTTCAAAGGGTTTATATTCTATAAAGATTTTCCAGTCATTCGGAAGTGCACGATAAATCTCAGTGAGGCTTTCAAGCGTGTGCTGAAAGGCCTCGCGGAAGTTCAGCTGGCCCGGAAAACAGGATCCGTCGGCAAGCCAGACCGTCAGCGATCGGGAACCCAGTTCTTTTCCATAACGGATCACATCGATATTGTGTTGAATAGCTTGTTGCCGCACTTCTTTTTGTACATGCTGAAGTGAACCGAATTTATAACTCTGCTTCTGGCCGGGCTGGTCCTGAAACGTATTGGAGTTCATGGCGTCAAATCGAATTCCCAGTTGTGTCGCCAGCTTTTTTATGGCGGTAGGATTTTCAGGAATATCCCAGGGAATATGCAGGGAAATGGCACCACTTGACGCATTGAGCGCATGCAATAAACCAATGTCTTCTATTTTTTCCTCAAGGTTTCTGGGTTCCCCGCCACATGAGAATCTTGCAAAACGGGTACCGCCGGTGCCCAAAGCCCAACTGGGAATGGCAACCTGGAACGCGATCAGTTTATCGATCATTTTTTCCACATCGGGGATGACAGACGAGACAAATGCAAACCGCTGCCTGTGTTTTTTTAACAGCGTCTCATTATGGATTTCAATAACAGATGTTTCAACCTGCATGTAACAGAACTTTTTTTAACGGACAAATGCCATCGCCACACCACCATCTACATTCAGAACATTCCCGGTAGATTTATTCAACAATCCTCCGACAAAGGCGATACAGGCATGTGCAATATCTTCAGGTAAAATGATTTCATTCAGCAATGTTCGTTTTGCATAATAAGCCGGCAATTCCGCTATTGTTATGCCATAAGCCTTTGCGCGTCCTTCAGCCCATGCACCCTCCCAAATTTTACTGTCGGAAATTACAGCATCCGGATTTACGACATTTACACGGATACGGTCCGGCCCAAGCTCAGCAGCATTTAGACGACTGAGGTGTAACTGGGCTGCCTTCGCTGAGCCATAACCTGCATTGTTGGGCCCCGATACCAATGCGTTCTTACTGACAATATTCAGAATATCTCCACCCATACCCTGTTTCCGCATAATTTCTACCGCAGCCTGAGTCACCAGAAACTGCCCTTTCACCAGCACATCATATAAGAGGTCCCAGTCTTTTTCTGTATGCTCCCCAATAGGTTTGGATATAGAAAGACCCGCGCAATTCACAACAATATCCACTCCTCCGAAGGCAATTGCCGCAGACTGAAAACATTCCCGGATAGAATCTGCATGAGTGACATCTAAAAGTTCGGCAATGAATTTGTCCTTTTCAAATGCCTCATAAAATGCCACTTCAGCCTTTTTTAGTCTTTCGCTATCATTGTCATTCAAAACGACGCAGGCTCCTTCTTCTGCAAATAACCAGGCTATAGCCTTCCCAATACCTCCGGCACTGCCCGTAACCAGAGCAATCCGCCCTGAAAGGGATTTCGGTTTGGGCATTCTTTGCAATTTAGCTTCTTCAAGAAGCCAATATTCAATATTAAATGCTTCCTGCCTCGGTAGTGAGGTATAAGAAGAAATCGCCTCCGCGCCTTTTATCACATTGATCGCATTGATATAAAATTCCGCAGCCACACGGGCCGTCTGTTTATCTTTCGCAAATGTGAACATGCCGATCCCGGGGCAAAGAATTACGACCGGGTTCGGATCACGCATAGGAGGACTATCCGTTTGTTTGCATGCATCATAATAAGCTGCGTACATTTCCCTGTATGCTTCAAACTCCGGTTCGAGTTTTTCCCGCATGTTCTTACTATCTGAAAAATCTTCTTCAAGTGGAAACGTGAGTACCAACGGACTGATCTTGGTTCGAAGAAAATGATCCGGACAACTGGTTCCCATCGGTGCAAGTCGTTCCAGGTCTTTCGACTGAATGAATTCAAGTACACGTTCATCGTCAGTAAAATGACCGATCATCTTATTCCGGGAAGAGCAAAATCCACGGAGTATCGGGGCCAGCGCAATGGCAATCCGTCTGCGCTCTTCGCGAGTGGCTGGCGGCTTTTCCTGACCACCGAATACAGGTTTGTTTTTCCCGGTATGATCTTCGAGATAAGCCGCACAAGTTTCTATAACATCCAGTGTATTGATATAACTTTCAAAAGATGTATTTCCCCAGGTAAACAGACCATGTGAGCCCAGCATGATTCCACGGATATCCGGGTGGGCATCAAGACACTCCTTTAACTTCAGACCCAGGTCGAAGCCAGGTCTTTGCCAGTCGACCCAACCTATCCGTCCACCAAATAATGCTGAAGTGATTTTTTCCCCATCTTTAGATGCGGCAATGGCAATGGCCGCATCCGGATGCAGATGATCGATATGGGCAAAAGGAAGAAATCCATGAAGGGCAGTATCGATGGAAGGTGCTTTGGATTCCAGATCGAATAAACAATAGTTGAACAATCCCACCATCCTGTCTTCCTGCTTTAAACCGGGATATATATTTTTCAGATTCCGTAAACGATTCACATAGAGCGCGGCCAGATCTTTTTTCTTTAATGTACCCAGATCACCACCCGAGCCTTTCACCCACATCACTTCTGTTGGATCCCCGGTAAGTGGATCCGGCGCCATCACCTTGCAGGAAGTATTACCACCACCGTAGTTGGTCAGGCGCAGGTCGGCTCCGAGCAGATTGGAACGATACACCAACAGGGCCACTTCATCCCCCTCAAGAGCAGCAACCCTTTTTTCATCCCATAAATAACTTACACGATGGTATGTTTTCATTTTTCGCCGATCCAAAAACTATATCCTAAAACTATGGTAGCCGCACCGGTATTGTTCTTACCATTCGCAGAACCTTTTTGAATATTCAGGAATCCATAGTTCCCACCGAATTCAATAAACAGATTGTTTTGGCCGAATGCATAATTAAGCCCGATATTTCCTTCAACACCAAAATTTGTCGAATTCAACTGGTCTTTTATATCGTTTGTTGCATCAAAAGATTGGGAGCCCACGGGCAAAGCCTGGCTTCCTCCGGGATCCATATAAATTTCGCTTTGCCCTGAAGTAACCTGTTTCGCGGAGAGCAGGAATCCAACAAAAGGGCCTGCGTCCGCGTATATCCTCCAGGGGGATTGATTGAACGTGTATCCGAATTTTGCGAGAATGGGAATCATCAGGTAATTAATTTTTGCTTCACTGTTAAAGTTGGCATATAAGTAAGTTGGCGCTTCACCTGGAGGAAACATGGCAGAAAATCCTGCAGGAAGCGGAAATGCCTGCATTCCGTTTTTCTTGCCTCCCTGCGCTGAATACTCTATCATGGGTTCTACAGAAAATAATTCCGAAATTTTAAATTCGGCGAATAGGCTGAATTCCGGTCCCAGCCGGGAACTATATCCCGTATTTAATGGATTCTGGTCGCTGCCGGAGGATGACAAATTGGGAATGCTGATACCTCCACGAAAGCCAAAGGCTGTCTTTTGAGCTTCTGCAGATTGGCATTCAAAAATGGATACAAACAGCAGGATCACGGTTAAACCTGAGCGAAACGTGTTGATCACCCATCGGGTAATGCCCATAACTTTTATTTTTTGCTATTTACAATTTGATGAATAGTTCCAAAATTTAGTCCAATCCGAATGAAATTCCTTATTTATCTTAAAGAATATCGGGTTAACGGTCATATAGATTTAAATCGTTTGTCCAACGCGGAATACAACATCCATCATACTTTATATATTTATTCTGAAACAAAAGACTGCTGCATTACTTTTGCGGATTGGATGAATAATCCATTAGCGCATGCCCATCCTGCAATCATTGGAAAACATAGACAGGTCAATCTTTAAGTTCATCAATCAGGATGCGCACGCTTCATTTTTGGATCCCGTGATGTCGCTGTTGAGGAATCCGGATACCTGGATTCCCCTTTATGTATTTATGGCATTCTGGAGTGTTATCCGTCTGAAGAAAGTCACCTGGCTGTTTGTAATTTGTACCTTGCTTACCTTCGCATTTACGGATTCTGTTACCGCCTTCGTATTTAAGCCTTTTTTTGAACGAATTCGTCCCTGCGCTGAACCGGCCCTGGCCGGGATCGTGCGGGTACTGGACGGCTGCGGTGGAAAATATTCATTCCCATCAAACCATGCATCTAATCATTTTGGTCTTGCCGCTTTTTGGTACGGCACCATTTCAAAAATGACGGGGAAAAAATGGTACTGGTTATGGGTTTGGGCTTTCGGGGTCTGTTATGCGCAGATATATGTTGGAAAACATTATCCCGGCGATATACTAGCGGGTGCTTTTTTTGGTGTCTGCGCCGGCATCCTCTCCTACCGTTTATTTTGCTGGTTACTGGGAATAGTTCAAAAAAGACAACAGGAAACACCCGAAAAAGAGAAAAAGGGTACTGCAATCACTTAACATGGAATATTACAAGATCAATACATGAATGAACAAAAAGTGGCTGTGATCGGTGCCGGACCGGCTGGTCTGACTGCAGCATACCAGCTGTCGAAAGCAGGAGTCATCGTTGAGGTGTTTGAATCTGATCCGGATTATGTAGGAGGCATTTCCCGCACAGAAAAATACAAAGGTTATTATTTTGATATTGGTGGACACCGTTTCTTCAGCAAATCCCGTGAAGTGGAAGATTTCTGGACTGAAATTCTGGGTGACGAAATGTTACAAAGACCCAGAAGTTCCCGGATCTATTATCAAAAGAAGTTTTTCAAATATCCGCTTGTCGCTATGGATGCGTTGAGGAAACTGGGTTTTTGGAAATCAGCTTCGTGTATGTTGAGTTATGCAAGAGCTAAAATATTTCCAGTCCGCAATCCACAGAACTTTGAGGAGTGGGTTAGCAACCAGTTCGGCAGGAAATTATATTCTATATTTTTCAAGACTTATACGGAAAAAGTTTGGGGTGTTCCCTGTTCGGAGATTTCTGCCGATTGGGCGGCCCAGCGTATTAAAGGACTTTCGATGAGTTCGCTGATCCGGAATGCACTATTTCCTCAAAAATCCGGTGGAGAAGGCCTTATAAAAACGCTCATTGATTCATTCCGTTATCCAAGACTGGGTCCGGGTATGATGTGGGAAGCCTGCACAGAAAAATGTCGCCGGCAGGGTGCTATTATCCGTATGAATGCCCGGGTGGAATCTATCAGGCTTCAGGACAACAAGTGGTCGGTCCGTCTGCAATCCGGAGAAACCCTTGAAGGTTTTGACCAGGTCATATCTTCCGCACCGCTGCGTGAGCTGGTTCGTTCGGTACAACCCGCATTTCCGGCTGAAGCACTGCAGGCGGCATCATTGTTGGGTTACCGCGATTTTATTACCGTGATTCTAATCCTCCCCGACAAAGGAATCTTTTCAGACAACTGGATATATATTCATGATCCGTCTGTTAAAGTGGGTCGCATCCAAAATTTTAAATCCTGGAGCCCGGAAATGGTTCCGGATCCGGGAATGACAGCATATGGCCTCGAATATTTTTGTTTTGACGGAGACGGACTTTGGAATACGCAGGATGCGGATCTTATTGAAATGGCGAAAAAGGAAATCGCGCAGATCGGACTGGCTGCTGCGTCAGATGTGCAGGATGGCTGTGTGGTTCGTCAGAAAAAAGCATATCCCGTGTATGACAGATTGTATAAAACCCGGGTCGCTGCGATCCGGGATGCCCTGAATGCTTATCCGGGTTTGCAATTGGTAGGCCGGAATGGCATGCATAAATACAACAACCAGGACCATAGCATGATGACCGCAATGCTGGCAGTTAAAAATATATTGGCCGGCAAACCGGTTTTCAATCTCTGGCATGTGAATGAAGATGCCATTTATCATGAAACCATTGGTGCAGATGAAGAAGAAATTCCACCAACCGGTCGTTTGATTCCGGAACTGACCGCATCTGTTCCGAAAAATTAGAACCTCGTCATAAGATAGTAAGCATCACTTTTGCTTTTCCGGGTGGCGGGATTCAGTACAGGCAGGGATAAAGTACTCACATGAAAAGCAATCCCTGAGTCTAATATCCTGAAATGTTCCCGGTTAATTGTTTCCATTCCGTTTTTGGTGGTCAGCAGATAGTCGCCGGGTAAAAGGGATTCCGGCTGCTCTGTTTTTTTAAAAGAGTAATCCGAATAAAAATCAAGGCTTCTGGATCGGTCTACCCAATAAAGAAAAATCCTGTCCTTGTTTAGTTGATTCTTCCGGATAAACCGGCTTACCGGTATGCTCGCCTGAAATTCCAAAAGTTTTGGATAGAACCCGGTATCCAGACAGACATTTATTAAAATAATAGTTAGTACACAGGTTGTCAGCAGGCGGGGTAGCGGAATCCATTTTCTCGTTAGGGTTAGTAGACTTATGCCCGTCAGTACCAAGGCAGAAAACAATAGAATGAACCGATTGGGTGGAAATGGCAACACCAAAAGAGCAAACATGATCATCACGAGTAGGGAAAAGATCACATAATGTACCGTGGTTAACGACTTAAACCAGCGGGGTGCCAAGTCTTCAAATATCAGAGAATTCAGAAACCTTCCGGTAAATACGGCAGCCAGGGGAAGAACCACATAAATATAATGTGGCAGCTGAGCCCTGCTGGAACCCAGCGCACAATAAGTTAACAGAAACCCGCCCAGACTGATCGCCTCTTCTCCGGCACCGAGACAAAACTTCTTCCGGAACCAATCTTTTATTCCACTCACTATACCCAGTATGAAAAAAAACGTCCAGGGCAAAAAACCCCAAAGCAGGTTTTCAAAAAGAAATAAAAAATGATCGTTCTCGTGCCAGGTACTTTCACCTGTAATTCTGCCAAAACTCTGTGTCCAGTAAAAGAACCGCAGACCTGAAATCCCTTTTTGTCCATACATTATTTTCTCCGGATGCAGGTCATATTGCCGGTACAGGCCCATGCTCATAGGAATCAACAGAATGCTGATGATCAGCAGCATGATCAGATATTCCCAACGGAAAAAAAAATTAAATTGCCGTCTCATCAAAAAATGAACGGAAAACGCAAATATGGGAACCATAAGGGCTATCGGTCCCTTGGTCATCATGCCGCCTGCGATGGCCACCGAAGCAAGGATCAGATGGATCCATTTTCTATCCGGGATCCAGGCTGCCAGTTGCCAGATACTAAAAATAACCCAACCCATAAGCATGGTATCCGTCCGGACATCATGGTTAATTAAAAAAACTGCCTGGCTGGATGCGAGAACCAGGGCGCTCAGTAAAGCCATCCTTCGTGGATAATACAGGAGGGCAAACCGGTACGTGCTGTAGACAGATAGTAAGGAAAATAAAAAAGAAGGAAGGCGGTATGCCCAGTCGTGAATCCCGAATAACCACATGCTAAAGGAGCTAAGCCAGAATAACATGGGCGGTTTGTCCAGATAGTCCTTGCCCTGATCGTAGACTTGGAAGAAATTTTTATGCAACAGCATCTCCCGGCTGATATTGGCATATTGCACAGCATCTATCTCCATCAGTGGTATCTGCCAACCTGCCAGCCATGTAATTATACAGGCTGCAATTAGCCAGGTGATTACCTTAATGTCATTTTCTTCCCGCACAAATTTCATGAAAGCTGCTTAAAAGTTAGGTGGTTAGCCATTCCGGCAAAACTAGATGGTTTGTAAGCAAATCATGCGGTCGGTGGAAATATTTTCCCGCAAGAAATCTGTTGGTATTGAGTTAAAAGTTAACTTATAGTGATATTCTCCTGTGAGACCTTGCTTTTCCAGCCGGAGACCCACTTCACATTATATTTGCTGTAAATTAATGTTCAATTAACAGGCCCTGGTTAGATTCGCATATAGTTCATTCATAAAAATTTATTTTATGGCAAAATTCATCACCTCGATAAAACTACTGGAAGCCACGGAACGTGACTACGCAAAATTATCCCAGGAATTGAAAAAGT
>JBGPBW010000181.1:0-10149 GCA_041481385.1 Puia sp. | reverse complement strand
TCTTTTGCATAACTGATCATTTCGCGGATATCGTCCTGTGTATAGAATCCGCCATCGGTTGCTTTTTCATAGGCAAGCGCCGGCAGAAAATCTGTTCCCCAGAGCCCCGTCCGTTTTACGCGCCAGGCGCCGACCTGCGTCAACTGGGGCAGGCTCTTGATTTCGACGCGCCAGCCCTGGTCGTCACTCAGGTGCAGGTGCAGCACATTATATTTATAGACGGCCATCTGATCCATGTATAACTCCACTTCTTTTTTGGTGAAGAAATGGCGGCTCACATCCAGCATGAGTCCGCGCCAGCCAAAGCGGGGATAATCAGTAATGGAAACACAGGGAGCGGTCCAGCTGATATGTTGAACCAGGCTGTCACCGGCAATTTCTGCAGGCAGCATCTGCAAAAAACTCTGTACACCATAAAAAATACCTGCGGGTTGATTCGCCGTGATCGTAATTTTTTTAGGCGTCACAGTTAATTGATATCCTTCATTCCCGATTTCCGGATCTGCAGTTTTATTCAGGCTGAGGCGGATGGTTGCTGAATTGCTGTTATTCAGGCTTGCATGATATCCCGTTGGGACCGTTAGCCGGTTGGTTAAATCAGCAATCGCCTGTTTAAGGCCCGGATTATTATCTGCGTTAATGGAGATATTGGAAGGCAAAATAAAATAACCCGTGTTCGCAGTCAGTTTTACGGGTTGCGGTATGATGGCTATATTGTTTTGAGCAAAGGCGCCCAGCAGGCTGAAAAGAATGGTTCCGAGTAGCGTGATTTTTTTCATATTGACTAAATGAATGAGGGGATAAATTATAGTATTTCTTCCAATTGCAGGGTCCTTTTATTTCACTGTTTTTATCAACAGGGTATCCGCATTCCATCTGTCCCATTCCGGCGGCAGCAGGAAGAGGGCGGATACTAAAACGGCTCTCGGTATCACATGGCTCAGATCCCAGATGGGCTCCACGAATCCATGACCAAAACTAACGATCAGTAAGTCCAGCGCCAGCAAATACAAAGCCTGTTTCCGGAATAAGCCGATGATGAGTAAAAAACCGCCGATCAATTCAACATAGGAAGTATAGTAAGCGGTTGAAACGATCAGCCATTTCGGAAGTATGGTGGTTTCAAAATCTTTGAAGAACCGGTCATACACCTGGCTTAGGCCCATGGTGAAAACTTTTCCATAACCCTGGAAAAAGAATATGATGCCCAGCAATGCTCGTATGAAAAACATGCCCGCACGGCGCAATGATGTTTGTTCTCCGATCATGATCACGAATTTATTGCAAGCCCAATCGTTTTTAAAAATAACGAGTAATTTTTTAGCACGGGGATATTTATTATATTCATAAACATGGAAGAACAAAAAGCACCCACACCCCAACAGGTCCTGGAAAGGATGTTAAAAAATGATCGCTTCACCTATTGGATGGGACTGAAAATAGATGAGATCCGGACAGGTTACTGCAGACTCCATTATATGGTCAGGGAAGATATGTTAAATGGATTTGATCAGGTGCATGGTGGAATTTTATTTTCGGCGGCAGATTCCGCATTTGCTTTCGCCTGTAATTCCCATGGCCGGATTACCGTGGCCCTCGACGTATCCGTCACATTCACGAGGCCGGCAAAAGCAGGAGATTTATTGACCGTCGAAGCCAAAGAAGTCCACCTCAGCAATAAAACGGGTGTATATGATATTCGTACCACCGACATAGACCATAACCTGGTATCAATCTTTAAGGGTACCGCGTACAGAACTTCCAACACTTTTGAAATGTAGTTTCATAACGCCAGATTAATTTTCAGCAGGGCGCTATAAATTTTTGATGGGCTGAAGAATTGCAGATTCCCCTTCATAAAAGATTAACTTACATAAGATTCATCCCCACTCATTTAACCCAAGTTATGTCCCAGCAACGACATCTGGCAGCTATTCTGTTTACAGACATAGTGGGTTATACAGCGTTGATGCAGGCAGACGAGCAAAAAGCCCTGGACCTGATCAAACATTACAATACAGCGCTTAAGAACACTGTTGCCATCCACGAAGGTAAAGTTTTGAATTACTATGGGGATGGAAGCCTTTGCACATTTCAGAGTGTCATAGAAGCTTTGAATTGTGCTATGGATTTGCAAAAAGAATTGCAGGCAGTTCCATCTGTTCCGCTCCGGATTGGCCTTCATATTGGCGAGGTTTTTTTTGAAGATGGCAATGCCTTAGGCGATGGAGTAAATGTAGCATCCCGCATTCAATCCCTGGGGGAGGCAAATACAATCTTGTTTTCAAGAGAATTTTACGATAAAATCAGGAATCATCCGGAATTTAAGACTGTTTCCCTGGGCCAGTTTGAATTTAAAAATGTAGATGAACCTATTGAAGTCTTTGCCTTGGCAAATGAAGGGCTGGTTGTTCCAAAGCGGGAACAAATGGGTGGTAAATTAAAGAATCTAACAGTCCGGAAAAACACATCCCGGAAAAAAATTGCCATTGGATTATCTGTGGTCTTCATACTGATTGCAACCTTTTTAATTTTTCGTAAATATGCTTACCACCCAAATGATGCGGTAGAAAAGTCTATCGCCGTACTTCCTTTTGTTAATTTGAGTAGTGATCCCCAGCAGGAGTACTTTGCAGACGGCATGATGGATGAGATACTCAATCATTTATACAAGATTGGCGGACTAAGGATTACTTCAAAAACATCTTCATTGACCTATAAAGGCAGTAAAAAAACCAGTACTGAAATAGCAGCCGAATTGGGAGTTAATAATTTACTGGAGGGGAGCGTGCAAAAAGATGGCGATCATATCAGGATCATAGCCCAACTCATCAATGGTAAAACGGATGACCATATATGGGCCGAAACCTATGTGATGGAATTCAAAGATATATTTACCATACAAAGTGATATTGCCCAGAAAATATCTTCCGCACTAAAAGTAAAGATTGACCCTGCTGTTAAAGAAAGAATTGAATCAAAACCCACCGAAAATACGGAAGCATATAGCTTGTATTTGAAAGCATATAGTTCACCGGATTTAGAAGATTATAAGCTATTTCTGGAGACATCTATTAAGTTGGATTCAACATTCGCCAACGCTTATTCTGGCCTTGCTTATTACTGGATTGTTAAAGGATCATTTGCGGGCGGTATTACTTCTCAGGAAGTATTAAAAAATGCTGAACCCTTATTGAAAAAAGCGTTAGAACTAAACCCGAATTTAGGGCACGGATATAGAGTGTCGGCCATGTTGGATTTATGGTATAAATGGGACTTTGAAAAAGTTGGACAGGATTACCAAAAAGTTCGCCAACTTGAGCCATCCCATCCAGGTCTGACTTTAGACTTTAATGATTACCATCTGGCTATTGGAAAGTTTAAGGAAGCATTGAAAGGATCATCCGAGGCATTTGAAAAATATAGTTCTAGCCCTGAGATCCGAATTGATTTAGCTCTGGCCAATTTTTTCTGCGGTTACACCCAAACTGCCTTGCAACTCATGTCAAAGAGCACGCTGATCAGATCGGATTGGTACTTCTGCATTAATTATATCCGGATCTGCGTGTATTCAGGTGAATTCAATCGTGCGGTCATAGCATTTGAGAATCAACAAGCTTTACTTAAACCATATTTCGTTCCAAGACTTCTTGGGTATTCTGCCATTGCCTATTATAAAACCGGACACGAGGATTCCACCAAAAAGTTTTTAGATATCATTAAAACAAGTAGCGAAAAATCACAGGTTGGCAGCCCTTCTTTTTACGTGGCCGCCATATACACCGCGATGGGAGAAAAAAAACAGGCCATTCAATGGCTCCAAAAGGCTTTTAGAGATCATGAAGTGGAAATGTACTGGCTGAAAGTAGAGCCTCTTTTTATTTCATTGCATAAAGAGCCGGGGTTTAAAGAGCTTCTGGTAAAAGTCGGATTTAAATAATTATCCGATCCGCTTAAAATCAATAAACCCGCGGTTGACATCGGTATGCATCAGCTGCACACGCGCACGTTGGCCCACATCCAGTCCTTCGAATCCGGTTACCACTTTGCCTTCCACCGGCGGATGAAAGATCCGCACCCAGGTGCCCTTGTCTGATACACCGGTGACGATGCCATCGTATTGATGACCGATGCTATTTTGTAACAGCATGGCTGCCGTAGATTTTTCCACCTGGCGCTCTACTTTTTTAGCGCTATCCTCCATCATGGTGCAATGGCTGGCAAGCTCCGCCAGTTCGTCTGGTGAATAAGGAATCGGTTTTTTATAGAGTGCTGCTTTCAGAAGTCGCTGTGTGATCAGGTCAGGATAGCGGCGGTTCGGCGCGGTGGAATGCGTATAATCTTTGATGGCCAGCCCGAAATGTCCTGTAGCTTGTTCGCCGGGCAACTCAACTACATATTCTCCCGAGCCCAGTAATTTAATCACGCTGAGGGAGAGATCGGGAAAGCCTATCGGATCTGATGTTTTTTCAGATTGAAGGAACAGATCCAATGCTTTGGAATCAGGTGACGCAGGAAGTTGGTATTTTTTTAGAGCAGCCAGTTCAACGATGCGATCCCATCGTTTGGGTACACGAACCACCCTCCTTAGGGATGGAAAATTCGCAGCAGTCAGGAATCTGGCCGTCACACTATTGGCGCAGATCATAAATTCCTGGATGATGTCTTTGGCCTCATTCATTTTTTCTTCCTCCAGGCTGCTCACAACATCTCCCTGAAAGACGGGCCTGGCCTCGATGGTTTCCAAAGTCAGCGCACCGTTTCGGTAGCGCAGGCACCTCAGTTTTTTTGCCGCTTCATGCTGGAGTTTCAGATTCTCATCCAGTCCCTGGATCATTTTAACTGGTCTCGGCATCGCACCGCTGCCTTCCAGCCAGGCATTGGTGCTGTTATAGGCCAGTTTCGCTTTGTTGAAAACGACGGCTGGATAGATATCAGAATTTTTTATTGAACCATCATCGGCAACAACAAATTCAACAACGATGGAGCGGCGGTCCTCGTTAAATTTCAGCGAAGTGAGGTCGGTAGAAAGTTTTTCCGGCAGCATGGGAAAAATAAGCGCACTCGTATAAACAGAAGTGGTGTTATGATTTGCGTGATCTTCAAACACCGAATTTTTATTTACGATCGAGTCGACGTCTGCAACAGCGACCAGGATTTTTACTTCACCGGAAGGCAAACTAACGGCGACAGACAACTGATCCAGATCCTCAGAATCGTCGTTGTCGATGGAGCACCAGGAAAAACTCCGGAGGTCTCGCAGGGAACCGTCGGTCTTCACGGGTTCAACCTGTAGTTTGCCCAGAACATCCGTCGCCGCAGCGGGGAAGTCAACCTGAAATCCTTTATCCTGCATAGCCCTGCGTGCAATTTTCTGAAGCAGGGTCCGGTGACTTGCCGTATTGGTGTTTGCCATCATGAACGTCTTAATGAGCAAACAAAAATAGGTGATCCCCCATTCAAATCATCCGGAAAGCAAACCGGTTTTATTAGTTCAGCGGAGTGGTCATCGTAAACCCAATGGATACTTTTTGCTGAAGGTCAATTCCAGAATTTTTGTTGGCATATATTGCCGTATACGAAATACCGGGACCAATGATATTAGAATGACCTAAAACCACGGAATAAAACAGGGGTTGGTTTGTCAGTCTGATAGAATCATATGGAACATAAGGAAGCTTTTGCCAGCGGTTGACATCATAACAACCTTTGAAATTTTTGAAGAAGACATACCTGTAACTTCCGGCAGGCCAGGTTTCCATCACCCCGGGTTTATAATTTACGCTAATGGTAGCCAATCCACTGGTAGTAGAGTCCCAGGAAAGGTTATCGTATGCGTAATCAAACTGCGAAATAACGTTGACCCTGATCTGGGCAAAATCAACCCGACCCTGGTCATCCCGGACCTCCAGATTGAAAACGTGCACCCCAAAGCCTGAATGAAATGTTGCGGTCGTTGTATCTCCAGATAAGTGCGTAAATTGAGCCGGTTGTGGAGAGCCTTCGCTTACTATTTCCAACCAGTGGTACGATATAATTTTACCTGAATCGTCCCTCGAAGCCCTGGCATCCAGGATGGCTTTGAAAATCTTGCCTGTTCCACCATAAGGCAAACAGATCGTTGTATCTGCACCGGCGTTGGCGATCAAATGTTTTGGTGCTTGAGCAGGAGGTGAGGTAATTACCTTACTATCTACTGTCTTATTGCAGTGTGTAAATATGACCACTAATACGATGGCCGTAAAGATGAGCTTTTTCATAAATCAGGTTCTTAGGGGTTATTAAATAAACACGATCCATATACCCGATTGATCGTAAAATGCCCCTTAGGGAGAACATGAAACCTGTTAATATTAAAAACCGGGAGAACATTGACCGGGTCGGCCGTTATGCAGCATTACAAGTTGACGGGATTGGGTTGTAGTCGTATCAACTGGTGGGGAATATATTTTATTTCCTGGTCCTTACCCATTCTCTGCCGTTGAGCGAATTGGCCCTACCATCACAGGGATCTGTGATAACCATTAATTTCAAAACCTTTCCGGTAATGGTAAATGTGTAAAGGCCTACTTCATCCGAACAGGCAATCTGGCCCCCAATATCTTTAATGGTCAGTGTATCGTGAGAAACATGAAAAATACAATAAACGAATTCCATACCCTTGCTATTGGTAATGTCAGCCGTATCGCGTTTAAAAGTGAATGTTGCAGTATCATTAATGGGAGCAGCAAATAAAGATTTCCATTTAGTCTTTTGAAGTGATTGTGCATGGCTGGTAGTTAAACCAATGCATAAAAGGAAGGCACAAAGGCAGGAGGTTTTTTTCATAACCGGAGCTTTAACTAAAATTAAATAATATGTTGCTTTTCGGTATATTTAAATAGGGATCGGTGTGGATTGATTCAATAAAATTATTTGCATTGGCCAAAAGGCGGGCAGGTAAATATTTTATCTAAAAAACAACTTATGAAAAAGTACATTACCGAATTCATTGGTACCTATTTCCTGACATTTACCGTCGGCATGGTTGTGCTCGGTGGTAAAGGAGATTTTGCACCCCTGGCGATTGGTGCAGTTTTAATGGTCATGATTTTTGCAGGCGGTCATATTTCAGGAGGCCACTATAATCCGGCAGTCACATGGGCTGTTTTGCTGCGTGGCAAAATAACACTCAGCGATGCAATTCCTTATATGATCGTCCAGATATTGGGGGCCGCCCTTGCCGCTCTTACTGTCATCTATCTTTTGAATGATAAGATTCCCGAGATTCCTGCTGAGATGACGAATAACACAAAAGCCCTGCTCGCAGAATTCATCGGCACTTTTGCCCTTGCTTATGTGGTGCTGAATGTGGCTACCGCCAAGGGAACGAACGGCAACAGTTTTTATGGCCTGGCCATTGGATTTACGGTTTTGGCCATGGCCTATTCCCTGGGCGATATGTCCGGAGGCGCGTTTAACCCCGCAGTGGCTTTTTGTGCCGCCATGTTGAAAATGAAATCCTGGAGTAGTTTCTGGATCTATATCGTAGGTTGTTTTGGAGGTGCGTCTGCAGCCGCAGGGGTTTTCAAAATATGTAATCCGGACGATAAATAAACATGAAGAACAAGAGAAGGGATTTTCTGAGATATTCCGGACTGGCATCTCTGGGAATGGCCGGTGGTTTCTTCAAAGGTTTTGCTGAAATTCCGGCTGAACATCATTCACCAAAAAACATGGACCCCGAAATTCTAAAAGATTTTAATAATAATCCCGTTTCGGTAATCGGTCTTTACGGTCCCTGGGCTGCATCACTTACCGCGAACAAACTGCCCTCATACTCTTTCAGAAATCCCGAATGGAAGAATCCGGAATCCTGGCGCCCCAAAGCGAGACAGCAGGTGATGAACCGAATGGCGATTCCGGACCTTGGTCCAACGCCCGAACATCGCGTCGTAAAAGAATGGGGCTATGATGGATTATCAATAAAAGAACTGGAATGGCAACTGTCCTACGGCCGCCCGACAAAAGCCCTGCTCCTCAAACCGACAGGTGCAAAAAAACCCCTGCCGGGTATCCTGGCTTTTCATGATCATGGCGGCAACAAGTATTTTGGTTACAGAAAAATTACACGGACTGAAGATGCGGAGCATCCGGTTGTCGTCGCAGTTCAAAAAGAATACTATTCCGGGCTCGCCTGGGCAAATGAACTTGCTAAAAAGGGATACGTGGTGTTGGTGCCCGATGCTTTTGCCTTTGCGAGTCGCCGAGTGATGTTGCAGGATGTTCCCCAATCTTTAAGGAAAGGATTGAATGACGAGGATCCCGATAATCCGGTAAATATAGAGGCATACAACACCTGGGCATCGGCACATGAAGCCATTATGGCTAAATCTTTGTTCAGCGCAGGCACTACCTGGCCCGCCGTATTTTTTGCGGAAGACCGTATCGCGCTGGACATTTTATGTTCTCTGAATGAAGTAGATGCAAAAAAAGTCGGATGTGCCGGTCTCTCGGGCGGCGGATTGCGTACGGCTTTTATGGGCGGTCTGGATCCGCGGATCCAATGCGCTGTTTGCGTGGGATTCATGACTACCTGGAAGGATTTTCTCTTATACAAATCCGTCAATCATACCTGGATGATTTATGTTCCGCTCCTGGCGCCGGAACTGGATTTCCCTGAAATCCTGGGCCTGCGGATTCCCCTTCCCACCCTGGTGTTGAATGATCTGGACGACGACTTGTATACACCGGCGGAAATGCAAGCGGCAGACGGAATCCTGTCGGAGTTATATACAAAAGCAGGTGCGCATGACCGTTATAAGTGCTCCTTTTATCCGGGCCCCCATAAGTTCGATGCCGCCATGCAGGCCGAAGCATTTGCCTGGTTCGACCGCTGGCTTAAAGGCTGACCTGTTAAGATGCGGGATACCAGTTCCGCAGCCTCACTTCAATATTTTTATCGCCCGCTTCTACAAGCTTCTTGAATTCATTGATATCACTAAATCCGTTCTGGCCACGGTAGTGATAGGGATACACAACTTTGGGTTTGAATGCCAGCACGGCATTCGCCGCTTCCTGAACATCCATCGTATACGGTAGATTCATACATATAAAAGCAACATCGATATTTTTCAATGACCGCATTTCAGGAATGCCCTGCGTATCGCCGGAGAGATAAATATTTTTGCCTCCGATGCCCAGCACATAACCATTGCCCCTGCCCTTGGTGTGCATGGCAGTCGGACTTTCAGGTAGGTTATACATGGGAATGGCCCGGACGGAAATGCCCGCTACGACTTTCTGGTCGCCGTTTTTCAGGATAATCAGGTGTGTTTTGTCGGCCTCTGGTAATTTATCCGCTACCACCTGTGGCACGACCAGCCAGGTCGTTGCCTGTTTTACCGCGTCGATGGTTTTTATGTCGAAATGATCTCCGTGGATATCGGTAATCAGAATCAGATCAGGAGCCTTCATGCCTTTGAAATTATTGGCACCCGAAGGATCAGCATAAATGGTCACTCCATTTATGGTAAAGATCAGACTGGCGTGCTGAATGGGCTGAACTGTCAGCGGGCCATCCTTGGTATCAATTACATCTGAAGGACTTAGCTGTGACATTCCGGAATAGCAAATGGGTATAAGCAACAGTAAAAGAAGAAGGTGTTTCATTTTTTTGTTATTGTAAACTGTAAAATAATCGATTTCTTCCTCAACCTTTAATAGATTTAAGAAGGGAAGATTTCAGAGTAACCTTGATCGTGCAAAAATTATACCCGCTCAGAAAAAATATTTTCTGTAATTTCGACGCCCAACTAAGTGAGATACCCGCCTGATCTATCCAGTACAAGTATATTTTAAACTTGAACTATGCCTATTTACATGGATCGACATGATGTTTCTGAAGCCGTTACGGCTGAAGACGTTGCAAAACTGCACCAGGAAGATTTAAAAGTCCAGCACCTCTTCGGCTGCCGGGGACTTACCTATTGGTTTGACGATAAACGCAATAACGCGTTCTGCCTGATCGAAGCACCGGATAGTGACACGGTGCAAAAGATGCATAACCATGCGCATGGCCAGGTGCCCAGCCGGATCATCGAAGTAGAAACCAGTATCGTGGAATCTTTTTTGGGAAGGATCGGAGATCCCGAAAAAGCAAAAAACACG
>JBGPBW010000180.1:0-10162 GCA_041481385.1 Puia sp. | reverse complement strand
TTTGATTCCATTTTTTAAAAGGAATCATATAGGTTTTCCGGGAAGAACTGAAAAATCCAAGGGCAGGCCATACCGCTTTTAAAAATGAAAAATGGAATGAACGAATACCTACCGGAGGAAATGAATGAATGGCGATACCGGCCGCCCCGATCCCACGTAGTAATAATAATTGTACAATCAGGCCCCCCAGGGAATGACCAATGAGAATAGGTTTCTCAGGCAAAGCATTTGCAATATCTGCAAAATATTCTGTGAGCCCATCCAGTCTGTTTGAGGCAATTGCTGAAACGGGGTGCTTGTTGCGCAATTCTTCGGGAGATCCATTTTTATGGGGCCAGGAGGGAGCCAGACACTTATAACCTTGGCTCTCGAAATCCAGTTTCCATTCATCCCAGCAATTATTACCGATAAATGTGCCGGTTATAAAAACAATGGTTTTTGGCAAATTATTCGGCATCGGGAATGTTTGATCCTTTGCCAAAGCCAACCTAATGCCAATGCAGTAAATAATTATCAATCAATATGTTCGCGATTTTTTCAGCACATAAGCACTACTAAATATCGTAGTAACTGAAAATTGGCCACGAAATAAAGCAGTAACTTTAAAATGAATCGCTATTTAACCCATGCGCAAGCTAATATTTATATGCATCCTCATTTGCGCAGCTATAAATTCAAGTGCTCAATCAACTCATTTGAACGAAACCCCGCCTGAGCTGATTTCAGATTTGCAAAAAAGTAACCCTGACTCCAATCGCCTGGCAGTTTTGTTGGTATTATCTGAATATTATTATCTGGAACCCGATGACAGCTGGAAGAAACTGGACAGTGCAGGTCTTTTTTTGCAACAAGCCGAAAAACTGAGTGATGAAATTCATTTTACAGACCTGGAAGAATGGAAGGCTGCAATTTATTGTTATTTGGGAAAATACTACTACAAGAAGGGAAAAATAAGCGTGGCAAATGATTATCTTAATAAAATAGCAACCCTCTTTGAAAATTTGCGGCCTGTTGATAGGCAGATCGCTTACTGGAACGATCTCGGCAGAATTATTAAAGTATTGGACACTATCGGATTGACCAGAATAGACTGTTTTGAAAAAATAAGGTTCCTGTATCATCGGTTGAATAACAAGGAGAAGGAGATAGAAGAACAAAGAGAAATTGCCGACACCCATATGAAGCAGGGAAAACTCGATCTTGCAGAGAACGAACTACAAGATGTGCTAGCCAAATACAAAACAATTGGTTTTCCAGATCTACACAAGACCTATAATCTGCTTTCCGTAACCAATAAACTAAAAGGGAATTATGATAAAGCCCTTGGATATGCTTTGCTGGTCATTGAGAGTATCCAAAAAACCAATGATACGGTTGATGCAATAGATTTCTATGGTAATGTGGCTGATCTATACCATGAGCTCGGGCGGACGGATAAAAGTATCGAATATTTTCGGATAGTTTTTTCAAAAAGTCCTCCAAACCGCAATCAGTTTTATTACTTCCGGGCGGCCGGGATCTTTGTCAGTGACCTTATAAAGGAAAATAAAAAAGAGGAAGCAGGAATTTTCTTATTTCAATTTTCAAAAAAAAACCTGGCCGTTGGTCCATATAGCAAAGCGAGCCTGGCGAAAACATTTGCTTACTACTACAATTCCATCCAAAACTACTCCCTCGCAGACAAATATACCCGGGAAATGATCGGATTGGAAGGGTCACTTGGTAAGAATAATGAAATAAGAAGGGATGTGGAGTATGATATCGGCAAGTATTACTTTGACAAAAAGCAATTTGGTGAAGCATCAACATATTTTCGGAAAGCGCTTGAAGAAGCAGAGCTGAATAGTTCTGTGAATTCCATTAAAGATATCGCTTTCGCACTTTTCAAAACAGATTCATCCCTTAACAATTATATACTGGCTATCAAACATTTGAATCTGTATCACCAGTTAAATGATTCAATGTTCAATGTTGCCAAACTAAGACAGATAGAAGAAGTGCAGGTAAAGTACGAGACCGAAAAGAAAGAACAGAATATTAAATTACTCGAAAAAGAAAGTATACTGCAGCAAAATAAAATATTGCAGGCAGGCTATACCCGCAACTGGATACTGGGGGGTATGGGCTTCCTGCTGACGATATTGGCTTTGATGTTTTACAATTACCGAATTAAGCAGAGGATAAATAAAAAACTAGAAAACCAGAAAAGAGAGATCGGGGAACAAAACATTTCACTACGTCACCTGGTGAATGAAAAGGAATGGTTGTTAAAAGAGATACACCACCGCGTCAAGAACAACCTGCAGATTGTGATGAGTCTACTGAACTCACAATCGGCCTTTATTGATAATGAGCCTGCACTCACAGCCATTCACGACAGCCAACACCGTGTACATGCCATGTCGCTTATTCATCAAAAGTTATACAATTCAGAAAATGTTTCTTCCATTAATATATCTATTTATATACACGAGTTGGTTTCCTATCTGAGCGACAGCTTTAATATAGGGCAGCGCGTACGTTTTATGTTTGCCATTGAACCGATTGAAATAGATGTCAGCCAGGCCGTTCCGCTCGGCCTGATCCTGAATGAAGCCATTACCAATTCAATAAAATATGCATTTCCCGATGGTAGGAACGGAGTAATATCCATTTCGCTTTCACATGCCGACTCCGGTCATTGCCTGCTGATCATTTCAGACAACGGAATCGGTATCCCCTTTCAGTTTAACAATAAAAAACCCGGTTCATTAGGTATGACTCTGATGGAGGGATTGAGTGAGGACCTGGCCGGGACCTTTTCCATTGAAAACAGCCAGGGTACGACAATAAGAATATACTTTGAATTTGAACCGGAGGTTAAGCGGTCCAATGCATTAGCAGAATCCTTTGCATCGAAAAATTAAGATTTAACAGTGAATAAAAAAGTACTCATCGTAGAAGATCAGTTTATTGAGGCTAATGATCTGCAGCTCATGCTTCGGAAAGCCGGTTATGACGTATG
This sequence comes from Puia sp., assembly GCA_041481385.1. GTDB lineage: Bacteria > Bacteroidota > Bacteroidia > Chitinophagales > Chitinophagaceae > Puia. Next base: position 7,158 of record JBGPBW010000180.1, on the reverse strand, counting down.
TGGTATTGCCCGTTCGGTTCCCATTGCACAGGAAATGATAAAAAAAGAGAACCCTGGGCTCGTATTGCTGGATATTTTTCTGAAGGGCAAGCTTACCGGCATTGATTTGGCCAAACAACTCAGAGAAGAGAATATTGCCTTTATCTACTTATCTGCCAATTCCAACGAAGAGATATTGTCACTGGCAAAAACAACAGAGCCGGATGGGTTTATTGTAAAACCATTCCGCGAAAAAGATCTGCTAGTCACCCTGGAAATTGCGCAGTATCGTCATATACACAGCCGTGAAGCCAGATACCGGAGAGAAGCTGAATTGGTACAACAATTGGAAAAAACCGCCGCGGTTAATTTTAGTTGGACAGAAAGGCTTCTGCGAATTGTAAAAATATTGCAACAGGAAATCCCTTTCGACTACCTGGCTATCGGATTCGATGACCCCATTAAAAGTACTGTCAGCGCAACCAGCTTTTTAAGAATTGGTTTTAATGAATATCAAACGATCGGGATAAAAGAACTATTGAACATGATCGGGTTGACAATGGATCAATTAACTAATAATATTTCACTGGCAGATAACGATATGGTTTCTGCTCTTTTTAATGATGAGGAATTCGAAAAAATCACGCGTCAACCATCGCTGAAAAAAAGTATCCGGGAAAGCTTTGACCTGAAATCCATGTTGTCATTTCCGCTGTTACTTGAAAACCGAGAAACTTTTTCCTTACAGTTTTATAGCCGAAGGCCGGATACTTATAATACCGATCATATAACCCTGCTTCATCGTTTATATCAAACACTGAAAGAAAATATGAAGGGAAAACCTGATGCTAACAATGCCCGGATTAACCCTGCATATCAAAACCGGAAAGACAATTCATCAATTAGTGATAAAACTGAGTCCAGCGCTCAGGGCTTTGAAGGCATCATCGGCAACAGTCATTTACTGCTGAATGTTTTTGATTTGATCACCCGAGTGGCACCTACCAACACAACTGTCCTTATTTTAGGCGAAAGCGGAACTGGCAAGGAACGGGTTGCTGATTGTATACATCATCTGTCTCAAAGGAGAAATAAGCCGTTCGTAAAAATAAATTGCACAACACTGCCTTCCACTTTAATTGAATCGGAATTGTTCGGACATGAAAAAGGATCCTTCACTGGCGCTCTGGACAAACGAATAGGTAAATTCGAAAAAGCAGATAAAGGATCAATTTTTCTGGATGAAATCGGGGAGATGGCGCCCGATATGCAGGTTAAATTGCTGAGGGTGTTACAGGAGAAATATATTGAAAGAATTGGTGCAACAGATATTACGAAAGTAGATGTGCGTATCATAGCCGCTACCAACCGAAACCTGGAAAAGGAAGTCGCAGATGGGCGTTTTCGCCTTGATTTATATTACCGCCTTAATGTATTTCCCATTGAACTGCCACCATTACGTGAACGAAAAGAAGATATTCCAGCACTCGCACGGCATTTTATTGAACACTATAATCGTAAAGCGGGAAAAAAGATCACCGGACTGTCAGATAAAGTATTAAAAAACCTGGAGGCATATCACTGGCCCGGGAATATCCGGGAATTGGAAAATTATATTGAAAGAGGCATTTTACTTACCAAGGGAAACATTATCGAGGAATTGATCCTTCCCACAAAACAGGGTAGGGACGATTCGAGTATTATTCAGGATGCGCGAACAAAAACTATTTTTGAAAATGAACGCGACTATATCATTCATATTCTCAAAAAATGCAATGGAAGGATATGGGGCGCTGGCGGCGCAGCAGAAATATTAAATGTTCCTCCTACAACCCTTAGGTCTAAAATGAAAAAACTGGGCATTGATCGTGACAATGAATAACAATTAAACAAAAGCCCCTCAGTTTTTAAGAAAGTACTTTAAAGATTAAAAATGACTGGTTCGCGAGCGCATTCGTCCGCGTTGCCTGTCTGATACTTGCCTTTCTCCTGACTTAACGGATATTTTTACCTAAAATTTAAAACAATGAAAAAAGGTAAAAATATTCTTGCCAATACCATGGTAGCTGGAGCCCTGGTGATGCAGAGCGCAATCAGCAATGCACAAACAGGGCCGTCCGTAAGTCCTACATCCATTCCCTCATCAGAGGAGGCGATCCGCCCATACAAAGTGAAAGTTGCGCAACCTGACCTCAACGAATTACGTCAACGTGTGGTTGCTACCAGATGGCCCAGTAGCGAAACTGTTAAAGACCAATCTCAAGGGGTGCAACAGGCAAAACTCCAGGAACTTGTCCGGTACTGGGGAACAGACTATAATTGGCGGAAGGTGGAGGCAAGGCTCAATGCCCTGCCACAGTTCGTGACGAAAATCGACGGCGTCGACATTTATTTCATTCAAGTTAAGTCCCATAATCCGAACGCGCTTCCTCTTCTGGTTTTACATGGCTGGCCAGGTTCTGTAATCGAGCAACTCAAGATCATCGGTCCGCTCACTGATCCGACTTCTTTCGGAGGAAAGGCAGAAGACGCATTTGATCTCGTGATTCCTGCCCTTCCTGGTTATGGGTTCTCATCACAACCCACAGAGCCAGGATGGGGACCGGATCGAATAGGTCTTGCCATGGATGTTCTCATGAAGCGACTGGAATATAAAAAATATGTTGTACAAGGTGGTGACTGGGGTTCAGTCATTGCAGAAGCAATGGGAAGGCAGGCGCCTGCAGGATTGCTTGGTATCCACGTCAATTTACCGGCAGCGATACCTCCGGATATAGAGAAAGCACTTGGAGGCCCTGCGCCGGCGGGGATCTCTGAGGAGGAACGCACGGTGTTCAACGCACTAAACGAGATTCGCAAATCGGGAGGTCTTACCTATAGTTTAATGATGGGTGCAAGGCCTCAAGCGATCGGATACGGTCTAACGGATTCTCCAGCCGGCCTCGCAGGGTTTCTACTCGTGCATCCGGGTTTCAATAAGTGGAGCTTTGGCAGTGATCCACAACAGTCTCCGACAAAAGACGACGTTCTGGACGACTTCACCCTTTACTGGCTTACGAATAGCGCGAGCTCTTCTGCGAGGATTTACTGGGAAGCCAGAGGAAAAAATGTTATTGGTGCAACCTCTCAAAAGACCGCCGACATTCAGGTCCCTGTTGCGATCACAGTATTTCCTGACGACATTTATTGCGCCCCGGAGTCATGGGCAAGGCGAGCCTTTCCCAAGCTCACCTACTATCACAAGGCAGATAAGGGCGGTCACTTCGCCGCTTGGGAACAGCCGGAACTTTTCAGCGCAGAGATGCGTGTTGCGTTCAGGCCACTTCGTTAGTCATTCTTTTCCATCTCAAATGCTGAATCATGAAGAAGATTAAAACCAGCTGGATGCATACTATTGTCAGGGGCCCTTCTCCTGCAGGGTGTAACTGCCAACCACCATAGTATTATTGCATGGTTTTTCTTCATAGGCGATGCCGACAACATCTAAAAATATCAATAACCAAATTTTTAATTTTTTTTTATGAAACAAGTTCAAAACAAAACTTTAGAAAGTGAAGAAGGAATCTTCAATAGATCTATAAAGAATAAGACGCTTGTCGAATTTAGTGGGCAGACTGTTCCTGCCGCCGAATACTTTCCGGTCTGGCTAAACAACCTCGCCGACGATGTCACACTCGAGGGATCCTTATTGAACGGTTTCGTGCAGGGCTCCGAGGCCGTACGTGCGATCGTAACCTGTATCCGGAAAATCTATGAACACCAGACATTCAGCTTTGCAGGCCCCTTCGGCGAAAACCTCTTCTTCGAAAATTATACCGGTTGGGTTCAAGGCGAGCCGATTGGGTGCATTGTTATGGTCATTCGTAACGCTGCCGGTCAGGCGCAGCATATTGCGGCCAGTTATAGACCGCTAAACACTGCGTTGCTTTTGTCTCTGTTGGTAAGAGAATACCTCGATGACACTCCATATAGCGAGTATTTTGTCGATAAAAAATTTGATTCATTCATCAATAACATTTAATAATTATAGTAATGAAAAAGTCTACGAGTAACACGATCGTTAAGGCTGCCGCCGTTCAGATCAGTCCCGTACTCTATAGTAGAGAGGGAACTGTGGCGAAAGTCGTCAATAAAATTCGTGAGTTGGGGAAACTCGGCGTGCAGTTTGCCACCTTCCCGGAAACCGTGATACCCTATTATCCGTACTTCTCGTTTATTCAATCACCCTACCAGATTATTGGCGGCGGAGAAAATCTCAAACTGCTCGAACAGTCGGTAACAGTGCCTTCCGCTGCAACTGATGTCATCAGTGCGGCCTGCAAAGACGCTCATATGGTAGTGGCGATAGGCGTCAACGAACGTGACGGGGAAACCATTTATAACACTCAGTTGCTTTTTGATGCTGACGGTATTTTGATACAACGCCGCCGTAAAATCTCCCCTACATATCACGAGCGCATGATCTGGGGCCAGGGTGATGGTTCAGGTTTGCGGGCAGTTGACAGTGAGGTTGGCCGCATAGGTCAGCTTGCCTGTTGGGAACACTATAATCCACTTGCGCGATACGCGATGATGGCAGATAGAGAACAGATTCACGCGGCCATGTATCCGGGTTCCATCTTTGGAGACGTGTATACGCAACAGATAGAAATCAATGTCCGGCAGCATGCGCTTGAGTCTGCCTGCTTTGTCGTCTGTTCGACTGCATGGCTGAGCCCCGATCAACAGGCGCAAATCGCCAAGGACACCAATAGTAATGCCGGTCCGATCCATTCAGGATGCTTCACTGCGATTGTGACGCCGGAGGGCATGTTGTTGGGTGAACCGATCCGTTCTGGTGAGGGTGAGGTTATTGCCGAACTTGACTTCACGATGATCGATAAGCGTAAATACCTGATGGATTCACGCGGCCACTACAGCAGGCCGGAAATACTTAGTCTGCTAATCGACCGCAGTCCGACCTCGCATGTTCATGAACGCTTTGGACAGGAACAATCAACAAGTATTCAGAATGCTAACGGTCTTACTACTGCGAAAACACCGGCCCTGAAAGAAGAAAAAATACTTACAATGGATTTGCATGTCCGGAGAAAACGTGTGGTCTCGAACCGTCCATTCGAAGAGGTCATGCAAAGACTTACAGCAACCATTGGTAAACCCGATATAAACGAATTCCACAAAGCAGTCAGTTCAGTTAAAACAAATGCCGATCTAGAGGGGGTTGTTCAAAATGCGATCGGATCATCAGGTCTTATGGAATTCATCCGCTTTGACTCAGGAGAAGTACTTCGAAAGGAAACGGGAGGCCGGAATGCCCAGATGCTTCGCCTGGTTGTGGGAAATCCGATTATCATGAAATCGATGGCGAAAACTGTTCCTGACGCAGCGGCTTATGCACCGGTTACGATCCTCGTCGATGAACGCAGAGACGGTGTGCACCTGTCTTACGACACGATGGCCAGTCAAATTGCTCCTTACGGAAACTCCGAAGCGCTCGCGGTGGCCGAAGATCTCGACGAAAAGGTTGAACACCTGCTTGAAACGGCGGCGGGCTGAATTGATTCTTTTAAGAATTTTAAAAAGGAAAAAAATGCAAAAGCAAAAAACATCAAACCGGGACGAAGTAATGACGGCGACTGAGCAGGACTTCGATTATACAGAGTCCCCCACGAAATATGTCGAATCAGAAGGTATCCGTTATGCATATAGATCCCTTGGAGAGCCGTCGGATACACCGATCGTTTGTCTGCAACATTTTATGGGCACATTGGACAACTGGGACCCGATGATCATGAATGGCCTAGCCAGGGAACGAGAGGTGATCACCATTGATAACAGGGGCATCGGCTTTTCGGGAGGAGAAACACCAGACAATGTTCAGGACATGAGCCTTGATGCGCTTAGAATAATAAATGCTTTGGGAATCACTAACTGCGATCTGCTTGGTTTTTCATTGGGTGGATTTATCGCTCAGACCCTGGCAGATATAAAGCCGGATTTATTTCGCAAAATCATCCTCGTAGGTACTGCTCCCCAAAGTGCTAAGGCATTGAATGCATTTCCCCAGCTGGCTGGGAAAGCACTGGCGATGGATCCGATCGAGAGATACCTTTTTATTTTCGCTACTAAGTCAGAAAAAAGTAGGGCAAAAATAAGGGCTGCACTTGGCCGCTTATTAGCAAGAAAGCAGGACCGGGATAAGGAAATCAGTAAGCCTGCGGTACAGGCGCAGATCAAGGCACTCACGCGATGGGCTACTGATCCCGCAACGATCAACCTCTCGCAGATTCCACAACCTGTTCTAATAATCCAGGGCAGCGACGACGAAATGATGCATAGTGCGGTATCCCTGGAACTATATGCCCAAATTCCCAATTCGGTGCTTACCTATTATCCTGATTCGGCACATGGTTCTTTTTTTCAATATCCGGAATTATTTGTTGATGAAGCCAATTTTTTCCTGAATCATTTTGAGTAGTTGGTTTTTTTGAAAGAGCATCACATTTAAAAAATGAAAGAAATGGAGAGGAGAAAAAATTTCATTGCTGAAACGATTGTGGCAATTGGATTAAGTATACTTACTATACACGGATCTGCCCAGACGGCGCCGGCAGGTACCGCGCGGACTCAACTTCAGCGGCAGGATCTAAGCGTTCCCGGACTTGAAATGGTTCAGGCGCGGGTTGATGTTGAACCCGGTGCGGTCTTTCCCAGGCATAAGCACCCGGGTGAAGAAATCATATACGTTCTTGAAGGATTGCTGGAATACCAGGTTGAAGATAGGGCGCCGGTGACATTAAAGGCCGGCGACGTATTATTCATCCCCAAAGGAAAGATCCACTCGCTAAAGAATATCGGCGGCGTGAAAGGCGTTGAACTTGCCACCTATATCGTCGAAAAGGGGAAGCCGCTTGTTACAATAATAAATTAACCGGTCCTGATTTTTTAAAAAATTCAATATGACGCGAGCAATGTTATATGCGACCACTACATTATTCATTGCGGCCATGGTTTGGGCGGCGCCGCAGTTGCATTGTCAACTTGCACAGACAACGAAACAATATTTTTTTCAAACCTAATTAAAAAACAGAAATATGTCACAAGGACCAAAATTTGATAACCCGCGCTATTGGGGAGCTGTGGCTAAAATAATGGCATTCGCAGAACTTGCCATGATCG
>JBGPBW010000179.1:0-10263 GCA_041481385.1 Puia sp. | reverse complement strand
GAACCGTCTGTGAGCGGTATGGATTTTCCATTCTTCCAGTAGGTAGCGACAAAATTTATTCCGTTATATTTATCGCCTGCAACATAGACATCATTTCCTGAAACAGCGATAGCATATGCATGAGCATCATTTGCTCCATCAGTGAGTGAAACAGCTATCCCATTCTTCCAATATTTTGCAGTTACGGTTGAAACGTTGCCTTCATAACCCGCAACATATACATCACTCCCTGACAAGGTTATGGCATTCGCCATCGCCGGGGCTTTACCGTCGGTCAGTGGAACTGCGGTCCTGTTTTTCCAATATTTCGCAACATTGTTATATCCATTGTATTCATACCCGGCAACAAATGTGTTTTCATCTGAAACAACAATAGAGAGGGCCTCCGCATTATTTGAACCGTCGGTGAGGGTCACTGCATTACCATTTTTCCAATAGGTGGCTTCCGAATGAATTCCATCAACAGTACTGCCTGCCAGGTAGACATCGGGAGCAGGAGGCCCGGTTTGATCTCCCGAAACCTGGGGTTGTTCTAAACCATATTCTTCACTGCAGGAGCAGAATGCAATGGATATGATAAAAAACGGCAAAGCAAATTTTATTAAAATCTGTTCTTCGCGAAATAGTTGAAAATGGAATGCTTTATTGCGTATCATAAAGGTCATTTACAGGTGACTTTGAGATACTGAAAATAATTCCATTCAAAACCTTTCCCCAATTGATAAATACTAACCGAATTTAACAGAGATTGAAAATCGCCTGTTTAAAGAAAGTTAACATTTCATTTAGTACATGTATGCAAAAAGGCTCTGTCAATTTCCGTTTACTGTCAGATACTCATAAATTAAGTTGTGTCATTTGCAATCTTTACTAAAGACTGACCTTAAGCGCATTAGTTTAAACTCTTAAGAGAACTAATTTATGAGGCGGGTTCAATTGAATATTTACAAGGGCTTGTAGGTGAATTTTTGTCCACCTACTGCTGCTTCCGCCATCAGTCCGCTGAGGTCATAGGTAAACACAGAGACTCCGTCAGTATATTTGGCGTTTGCAGATGCCCCTGATTTAACAGCAACAGCAGATATCTGCGCACTAAACTCAACCTTATTGTCTTTAAACCTGTCCAGTGCTTCTTTATTTTGGAAGAATACAACTTCGTGATAAGTTTGTGCACCTATTTGTGCGCCTACAGTTACCTGGGCCATTTTTGCCGTGCCAATAGCTTTGCCCCTGTCATATAACGCCCCGTGACCCCCTGATCCGCCAATAATAAGTCCGCCCTTACCTACTTTGGGAAAGATGACATATCCATATGAAGTAGCAAAAAGATTACTCATAGAGGGATCTGCTTTGATAAATGCAGCTTTTGCATCTTTACTTTCAGATAATATTTTTTCTTTTTCATCCTGAGCTTTCATGGAATGGGGCAGGATAAAAACGGCCAATGCCAGAAGTGCCAGCCTGATCATGCTGTTCTTTTTCATAACGTATGTTTTAAGTTTAGATCTCCGGATATATAAGCAATTACCGTTCCCGCAAGATGAAGCTTTTAACGAAACACGCATCCAATACGGGTTCTGGCATAAGGAGCTGAAATACAAAAAACTATGAGAAAGAAATTTATCTTCGTCTGCAAACTGTCCGGCTATTATTATCCTTAAATAGATGTGCGCCATGAAGAAATCATTTCTGATTACGCTTTTTTTAGCCCTGGGTGTGGCCGTTATGGCCCAACAGACCGAGGAAACGCCCGCTATGCATCTGAACAAGGATGAATACCTTGAAAACCAGGGCGTGAATGTGATGCTGGCCCATGATTTTTATCCGGAAGGCCATCAGGGCGGGGTGGGTATTATACAGAATGGCACACGCGTGGCGACAAACGGAGATATCCGACTGGAACCTACGCCGGGTCAGTGGGCGGCGATTCCGAAAGTGGGTAAGCGGGTCGTGGATACAAAAAATCAGGAGATCAGTGTGCGGATGGAATATCCGGATTCTGCCATCAACCGTAAAGGATTTAATCCGATCATTTATCCCGACCTGCATTTCAAATATCAAATCCGTGTGGTACCTGAAGGCGAGTCTTTCCGGATCATCGTAGACCTCGATTCTCCTTTACCGGATGAATGGATTGGAAAAGTGGGGTTCAATCTTGAATTGTATCCGGGTTTTCTGTTTGGTAAATCTTATTATATGGATCGGCAGTCTGGCATTTTCCCCCGCCAGCCCAATGATCAGATCAGAAAAGATGGTGATGGAAATTTTCAAACGGAAGCTATGGCTCATGGTCAAACACTGACCATCGCGCCGGAATCAGACAAACAGCGGATGATCATCGTCAATGAAAACAAAGATGAATTGCAATTGCTGGACGGACGCAGCCGCCATAACAATGGCTGGTTCGTGGTGCGATCGCTGGTTGCAAAAGGAGTTTCTCAACATGCCATCTCATGGCTTGTCACGCCACATGCTATCAAAGGATGGCGCTCCGATCCTGTGATACAGGTTTCACAGGTGGGATACCACCCTGCGCAGGAAAAGATTGCGGTGATCGAATTAGACAAACTGGATGCGGAAAGAAAAGAGGCCAGTCTGGTTCGCGTTGGAGTTAATGGTGAAAACGAAATGGTGCTGAATCATAATCCGTCGGACTGGGGAAATTTTATGCGATTTCATTATCTGCAGTTTGATTTTACGTCAGTCAAAGATCCGGGTATGTACTTCGTGCGTTATGGAAAATACCAGAGCGCCATTTTTCAGATCAGCAAAGACGTCTATAGAAATAATATATGGCAACCCACCCTTGAATATTTTCTGCCGGTGCAGATGTGCCATATGCGCGTAAATGAAAAATACCGCGTGTGGCATGGCATCTGTCATATGGATGACGCGCGCATGGCACCTATAGATTCCAATCATTTTGATGGTTATATTCAGGGCCACTCGACGTTTACAAAATTTAAATCAGGAGAAACGGTGCCCGGCCTGAACCAGGGTGCATGGCATGATGCCGGTGATTTTGATTTGCGCGTAGAATCCCAGGCACAAACCGTGCTGGGCTTGACATTCGCCTATGAACAGTTTGCTGTGAAATACGATAACACTTCAATTAGTCAACAAACGCGTATCGTTGAAATTCAGCAGCCGGACGGAAAGCCCGACATCCTGCAACAGATTGAACACGGCTTACTTTCCATTGTGAGCGGATATCAATTCATGGGAAGATTTTATCGGGGTATCATTGAACCAACACTTCGGCAATACACGATTCTCGGCGATCCGGTAAATATAACGGATGGGAAAAGCGGAAATGCAGATGACCGTTGGGTTTTTACAGAAGACAATCCAGGCAGGTCGCTGGAAACGGCATCAGCACTTGCAGCGGCAGCACGCGTAATGAAAGGATATAATGATACGCTGTCGAATCAGTGCTTGTTCATTGCAGAAACCGTATGGAAGGATACCAAGGAAAAAAATCCAATGGAACGTATTGCACTCTGTGTGGAATTACTCAAAACGACCGGAAATAAAATCTATGCCGATTTCCTGACGGAACATGTGGCTCAGATTACCGGCCGCATCGGACAGACTGCCTGGATAGTGGGGCCGGTTCTTCCCCTAATTCACGATGAATCATTTAAAAACCGGGTTACCGATTCTGTAAAAGCATATTATGGTCAGATCAAGGCCGATGGTTTAAAAACGCCCTATGGGGTTCCCTACAAACCAAATATCTGGGGTGCGGGTTGGGATATCCAGCGTTTCGGTTACCGCCAGTATTTTTTACATGTTGCATTTCCGGAAATATTTCCGACTTCTTATATGCTGAGTGCATTGAATTTTGTTCTCGGTTGCCATCCAGGCGAAAATACAGCTTCCTTTGTTTCAGGTGTCGGCGCGAATTCTATGACGACGGCATATGGATTCAACCGCGCAGACTGGTCCTATATTCCCGGGGGCATCACGTCCGGTACTGCCCTGATCCGCCCTGATTTTCCTGAGCTGCTGAACTGGCCTTATCTCTGGCAGCAGGGAGAGTACGTACTCGGGGGTGGAACGACGGACTATTTGTTTTTGGTGCTGGCAGCTGATCACCTTCTTAATTATTAATAAATAATAACTAATAATTGTTTAGCCTGTCAACGCAATTACTCAGTGACCTATAATTATGATATGTTGCTTTCCAGATCTGGGCTTTTAGTGCGGTTCTGCGTTCGGGAGATTTGTCGAGACCTTCATCGTACCAATCACCGTTTTGGTGATCGATCAGGTAAGTCTGTGTATAGTTCCAGAGGGCTTTAAATTTTTCAAAATAATGGTGCGGGTCATTTGGAAAATAATCCGACATCAGCAGGAGACTGTTCAATCCTTCGGCCTGTGCCCACCAGTTTTTAGTTTCTTTCAGAATGGTAATGACCGTATCGCCTTTAAAATAAAATCCTTCATCATAAAATCCGCCGACGGATTTGTCCCAGCCATTCTTTAATGCGTGATCGACCAGCTTTTTGCCAATCATTAATGTGATGGAATCATTTTTAAATCCCAATGCCTGGGAAGCTTCCAGCATGAGATAGGCTGTTTCCACATCGTGGCCAAAGGATACATAATCCAGGTTATGATGGTGCAGAATGAAATCACGACTGGAATCCTGCACGGATACCGGCACCCAGTCCCACTGAAAAAATAATTGCAGGTTTCCCCTGGGCGTGATGATGGTATCGCGGATCAGGAAAAGCATTTCCTGCAGGCGTTCCCGCAGCAGCGGATCCTTCCATACTTCATATAATGCAGTCAGCGCTTCCAGCAGGTGGATGGAGCTGTTCTGATCCTTATATCCTGTTTCGGCGAAAGCAGGTGTATTTTTTGTTCTTTGTATAGGCGTACCATCCCGCTGCAGGTGCTGGAAATATCCCTTGTGCACCGGATCATGACTATGGGTTTCCAGCCAGTAGAACGCTTTTTTCGCCAGAGCTAGTGCAGCGGTATCCTGCATTAGCTGATAATATGCAGACAGGGCATAGATGCCAAAAGCGTTACCATAAGCCTCTTTGTTGGCTGCATTGGCCGGTGGAATTTCTCCGGCACGGGTCACCAGGGTGAAGAAGCCACCATATTGATTATCCCACATTTTGTCGGCGAGAAAATGGTAGCCGGCGATCGCGTCGGTGCGATAGTATGATTTTTCGGGATATCGTAATGCGGCTTTTGCATTTGTCCAGGTGTGGCGGCTTTGGGTGACGATCATTTTCTGCTGGCTGCCTGCCGGTTTGAAATCGTAGGTGAAGGTGGAAAGAAATCCGCCGTATACAGTATCCAGTGTTCGAGGATAATAGATATCGAGTAGATCATGTGTGAGGGATTGTTCCATAGCATTGGCAATCTGCCTATGCTCTCTTATGTCCGCTTCGGGTTTTGAAACAGACTGTGCGATGCTGGATTGACAGCCGACGAATATGAATAGTAATATTTTTATTTTCACGCTGGACCTGTAGTTGGGCATAAAAGTAATAAAGACCAGCCCTAACAGGCAAAAAAGATTCGGGTAAGGGCATTTATAAATGATAAGATTTCTAATATTTCAGGCTTGCTTTCATTTCCTGGAAACTTTTCCAGTCACCGTTGATAAGGTATTTTTTTTCAATGGCGCTGGAGACGATCACACCGGTCAGTGCTCCCACTCCTCCTCCTACAATCAAACCCAATACAACTGCGGCTGTGGCTGCAGCGTCATATCCGTTGGTTCCGTCATTTTTTGCGATAAGTGTTCCGGCGAATATTCCTACAACAAAACCGGTGAGGACCGTCCAGGTTCTTAAAGTTTTATTACGAACTTTTATGCTGGTAATAAATCTGTAATTATACTGATCCCAATTGGAATCAATAGACATAAGTTTCGTACCCTTATGGAACGGGTCAGGGGCCGCAGATTTTTTTTGAAATACAAACACTGATGAATCTTTTATGTTCATCAGGTGGGCTATAAAGGATTGATCCTTCAGTAAATTAAGCCTCACCGAATAAGTGGGATGGGGCTTTTCAACTTTATTAAACTTTAAACTGTCCTGTGATTTTGCAGTCTGAATAAATAAAACCAAGAAAGCCAAACAAACGGTGATATTTTTCATGGCGTTGTTTTAGGGGTTTTAATAATAACACACTGACCATATCCGGAATAAAGGTATAAGCCAACCCTGCGAAACCATAATTGCTTTTTACTTATGCGTAGCCGTTTTTAGCAATTTTCACTATTCCCGCATGTATATCAGGCAGTGATTATTGAAACCCGATTAAAACAGAAGACTTAACTCTTTTGGGTCGGCATCAGCACGCCCATTAAACTGAGCAACAGTACAATGGCGACGAGAATGATCGAAATGATCTGCCAGGCTGTTTTCGGATTTTTATACCAGTAGAAGACAATAATTGAAAAAAGCAAGGTTTGCGGTAAGACTTCCAGGTATCCGGCAATTTGATGTTTAACCGGGATTGTGGTATAAATATATCCTTCAACTGAACCAGGGCCAGCGGCTGTTGTTGACAGAATAGATAATCCAATCAAAAGGCCCCAAAGTTTTAACCAACCATATTTTGTATTCAGAAAAATATTCCTGAATGGCCAAAGTGCGAGAGAAAAAATAACTCCCCTGATCAGTTGTAAGGCAGGTCCGGCTGCAACTGCCGGTGAATTCGCGGGTTTCATGAAATAAGAATAGGGTGCCTTTTCAAACATTTCGCTATAATTCAATAAGAAAAAAGCCATTAACCCGGCTAGAAAATACGTGACGACATGAGCAGAAGTTATTCTCCAGAGAAATGTTCTGAATTCTTTCATATCAGGTATGTTTTAGTACCCAGCCCAATGATATTAATGGAAGAATATAATTTATTCTTCCGCAGATGACGAATGGTGATTTTTCTTTGGGAGAAGACCATATTTAAGATTTGTGTCCGGATATTCAACTCAACTTTCTATACTTAGTCCCAATATAGTCAACGAAATCCGGTTCAATCCCCTGTTGACGAATAATCGTTTGTATTTGCGCCCTATGATGAATGGAATGATAATTTAATTGCAATGCAATATCCTTTGGCGTTGCGGCCCACAGGGCTTTGTCAAAACCTATGAAACTTACTTCAGTTGATAATTCTTCTTCTGTTTTTTTGGCGATGTATTCAAGCCAGGGAGTCAGGCTTTTTGTCCACTCAGTCTCAAGTTCGTCAAATTGATAAACCGGTTCCCACCAGCTTAATTGAGGTGCATCGGGGTTTTGCATAATTCTTGCCATCCATTTGTATTGACTATTGATCAGGTGACTAAACAGTTTGACGGCTTCGGTATCCTTGTTGAGTAATATGATTTTTCCCAGCAATTTTTTATTTGTCTGATCATTGTAATGAAAAGTCTCTATTAAATAGGAGTTTAATTGCATAAGTGTTCATTCGTTTAGGCTATCAGTTAATTTTCTTTGTATTCGATAAATAAAGACATCAACGCCTGACCAATTCGTTTGCTTTACTCTTTTAAGGCCATTTTTGTCTGCAACCCTTTGGGATTTTATATTTCTGACATCGATGATTGAAATGACTGAATCTGTAATCTTGTTTTTAAATGCGTAATCTATAAAAATCCTTGAAGCCTCAGGGGCATAACCCTGTCCCCAATATCTTTTGAAGATATGATAACCAACTTCAATTTCAGTTTCGTTATCAACCACTTGTTCTATAAGCCCGCACTGTCCAATAAACTCATTTGAGTTTTTGTCAATAAGTGCCTGAAGCCCAAATCTGTTCTCTTTATAACGAGCAATTGTTTTATCAATCCAATATTTTGCTCTTTCTTCGTTTGTGTTCAGGCCAAATGTTGGGAATAACTCAACGGCTTCTTTGTCTTTAAAAAAGTTGGTCCAAACTAAAATGTCTTCAGGGGTCAAAAACCTGGTAAATAATCGCTCCGTTTCCAGATGGTCCTCGTATATGTAAGGTGCTGACATAAAGTTGTTCCTTGAAACAGAACATTATATTTTCGCGGACAGGATGGAGATATTATTCCGTTTTGAAAGTTTTCAGTTTTTGTATGAGCAGACTGTTTTTCATCATTTCGGGAATATACACGGTACCGGATAATGGATCGTAGGTGATATCGGCCGGTCCGGCGTTGACATTATAGGAAACTGATGTGTGATTTTCGAGATCGTATACAATCAGTCTGCCCTGGGGGCTGGTAAAACTGATCCAGTCGGAGGCCAGCAGGTGGTGATTGTCGTACATTTCTATCCCGTCAAAAATCCCGGTCGGGCTGTTTTGCAGTTCATGGAACAAAGTGTCCTGGCTCTTTATATCACGACTGTAGATTTTCCCGCCAGTCATATTCACACCCATACCCACGGCATAGAGCATACCCGATTTTTCATCATAGGTGACGCCGTTGGCTCCCGTGATGCTCCCCAGAAAGCGTATGGACTTGTCTGAAAGGTCGATCAGCAGAACATGGCCGGTCATGGTCTCGGAAACACAGATGTGTTTATCGTCCACCTTGCATAAATCATTAAGCATGATGACCGGAATCCCCAGCTCAAAAACCTGTTCACCTGAATGGATATTGAAACCGACTACGCGGTTGATATCGGCCGCGTACAGAATGTCTTTGACAATGGCCAGCCCCTTGGGTGCGTTCAAAACGCCTTTCTGAAATTTCTGCTGGATGATTTTACCATCCGTGGAAAGTTCCGAGATGAAGCCATTGCCATCCATGGCCATGGGATCCGGTTTGTCACCGCCCATATTCGACACGAATAATTTGTCTCCCGATTTGATGACGCTTTCGGGTGCTTCAAAACCTGCAATGGTCTGTTGGGCGTAACCTGAATAAGCGCTGAGCAGAAATAGGGAGAAAGCCACGCATTTGAAGTTCATAAGAATGATTTGAGGTGATCGTTTTTTTCTTTTGCAGAAATACAAAAATAGACTATGATCTATCCCCGGCGAAATTTCTCAGGGCAGGCTGAAAGGCTCCGGGGACGTGAATATCCTTGCAATTCTTATGCCTGTCTTATAATGACGTTCCTAACTACACATCATGCAATTTTGAACTAATTTTATTGACATTAAAAACAGATGTTCTTTTGACGTCGGATACCAATCCCTGGCTTAATATTCCACTGGAAGACTATGAACGCCATATGGCGCATCATTTGGTCGGCCAATCCATGCTTTTAAATACGCTGACAAAAAAATATCTGGATGAAATTAAACCGGGAACGGTGGTTTTTTTGGGAATTGCCGGTGGAAATGGTTTGGAACATATCGACAACAATATTACACGAACTGTATATGGAATTGATATCAATCCCGAATATCTTAATACCGCATCGACAAGATATCAACATACAATCGCGTCTCTGAAACTCCTGAATCTTGATATTGCCAGGCATTCAGAAACCATTTGCAGGGCTGATTTTGTTTGGGCGGCATTAGTATTGGAATACACAGGAGTGGACAAAGCCCTTGAGTTTTGTGCAAATAATATGTGCAATGGCGGACATCTGATTATATCGATTCAATCAAATAATAATAAACAAACGGTTAGCCCTACAGGAATAGAAACCATTAAAAAAGCAGGAGAAATATTTTCCATTGTGGATCCGGAAAACCTGGTTAGCAAGTCAGCCGAAAAAGGATTCAGACTCATTGGGAGAGAGGAAAACGTTCTTCCAAACGGGAAATCAATAATTACTTTTCATTTCGTTAGCCTTCGCTCAGCGTGAGCTACGCTTCGCCTGCCTTCTCCCGCAGGGGGGAGAAGGCAGGGTTGGCGATGAAATTATATTTCGAGATTGAATAAGTTAGTACCGCTGTACAACCCGATACAGAAAACGTTCGGGTTCACCCATCACACCACTTGCGGCTCTTCTTTTTTTCAGCATGTCTGATTTATAATAGGCAAAGGCTTTGGTGGTATCTAATAAAACTGTTACCAGCACTACTTTTTTATCATCATCAGCACTATGGCCATAAGCCCTGACGGCTATGCCATTATCTAATCTTTCCTGCTTACCGTCTTCAAATGCTTTTTGCCAGGCAGCCCAGTCTTTGACTGTGAAAGTTGTTCTTGACCGGATGTCTGAAGAAACAGATGCGGTGTCCTGGAAGATCATCGTAACAAAGGCAAAGTCAGGTGTGCCTGTTACGCCACCTTTTTGCATCGCTTTTTTCAGTCCGGGGTCTTTGGCAAAAGCTTTTGCCTTGGCCATATCATCTACT
>JBGPBW010000178.1:0-10330 GCA_041481385.1 Puia sp. | reverse complement strand
CTGCCAGTATGGGTAATCTTGGATTCATATGGCGATGTTTCAATGAATATACAATTAAAATCACCCGGTATAATCAGGTTATTCATGCGAAATGAAAAATACGGACTGCCCCACACATGAAACAACAAGAGGCTGTTATTACTTAATAGATTCATGATGTTAATACACCATGACTTCAGATACAAAAATGATTTGCGGGATTTTCCATCTGACCATTACAACCATTGAACATGGCGGTTATTTTTTGCTGTCTGTTCAATCATTCTGAAAATAGCGATGACCGATTTCCGATAATCCATGTTCATTGCGGGTTATGCACATGCTGGCGTGCTGGTATTCCCCGTGCTTTTTACACAGGTTCTGGTCGAACATTCCGGATATTGAGTCGACCGAAAACAAATAGCAAGAAAACTGAATAAACCGGTTCCCGGGACTTTGTGGAAATAAAAAAACCGCCTGCCCTTGCAGATCAGCGGTTTAAAATTTGCAGATATAACGAAAAATCTATCTGGGTACCGCGTACGGGAATCGAACCCGTGATTCATCCGTGAAAGGGATGCGTCTTAACCCCTTGACCAACGCGGCGTTAACCCTTAGACCCCTCCGGCTCCCGCCGTTTAGGGCCTGCAAAGATATAGACTGCCCCGATAACTTCCCAAATGTTTTTGTTTCGTAACTTTGCATCCTAAAAATTAAACAATCAAAGCTATGAGCACAGTAAAAGTTGCGATCAATGGTTTCGGCAGGATCGGACGTTTGGTTTATCGCCAGATCTATAATATGGAAGGCATCGATATCGTTGCCATCAACGACCTCACCAGTCCTAAAGTATTGGCGCATCTTCTCAAGTATGACAGTGCCCAGGGCCGTTTTAATGAAGACGTCAAATCAACCGAAAATTCCATCTCCGTCAATGGCGATGAAATAAAAATATATGCACAGAAAAGTCCCGCAGATATTCCCTGGAAAGATCATGATGTGGATGTCGTATTGGAATGCACCGGGTTCTTTACCGATAAAGAGAAAGCTGAATTGCACCTGAAAGGCGGTGCCAAACGCGTCGTGATCTCAGCACCCGCCACCGGCGAAATGAAGACCATCGTATTCAATGTGAATCACAAAATTCTCGATGGTAAGGAAACTGTAATCAGCTGCGCTTCCTGCACAACCAATTGTCTGGCTCCGATGGCCGACACACTGGATAAATCTTTCGGCATCGAGATGGGATTCATGACTACCGTGCATGCTTATACGAACGATCAGAATACCCAGGACGCGCCGCATCCCAAAGGCGATCTGCGCCGAGCCCGCGCAGCTGCACAGAATATCGTTCCCAACAGTACCGGCGCTGCCAAAGCCATCGGCCTGGTTCTTCCCAAACTGAAGGGCAAGCTGGATGGCAGTGCACAACGCGTACCTGTAATTACGGGTTCGCTGACTGAACTGACCTCAATCTTAAATAAAAAAGTAACCGTAGAGGAAGTGAATGCGGCGATGAAGGCGGCCAGCAACGAAAGTTTCGGATACACCGAAGATGAAATTGTAAGCACTGATGTTGTCGGCAGTCATTTTGGTTCTCTCTTCGATGCCACGCAGACTAAGGTGATGACAGTGGGTGACAAGCAACTGGTCAGAACCGTGAGCTGGTACGACAACGAAATGAGCTATGTGAGCCAGCTGGTGCGCACCGTGCACTATTTCGCCACGCTGATCAGCAAATAAATATTATCGAATGAAAGTCCCGCAATCGCGGGACTTTTTTCTTTATTACCCTTATAAATTTCAAGGCATGTCAACCTTCTCGTTATTTAATTTCAAAGGGAAAAAAGCCCTGATCCGGGTGGATTTCAACGTTCCGCTCAATGACAAGATGGAAATCACAGACGATAACCGGATGCGGGCTGCGGTTCCCACGATTCAAAAAATACTCAAAGACGGCGGCAGCGTAATATTGATGTCGCACCTGGGACGTCCGAAAGACGGTCCCACCGATAAGTATTCACTCAAACATCTGGTGAAGCACCTCTCAGAACTGTTGGGCGGCGTGACTGTTCTTTTTGCGGACGACTGCATCGGTGAACAGGCCCGGATGTCCGTCAGCATGCTGCGTCCGGGCGAGGTGCTGCTCCTGGAAAACCTGCGGTTTTACAAAGAAGAGGAGAAGGGGGATGAAGGATTCGCCAAAAAACTGGCAGCCCTCGGCGATGTATATGTGAATGATGCGTTTGGTACCGCACACCGGGCCCATGCTTCTACGGCGATGATCGCTAAATTCTTTCCCGGCGACAAAAAAATGTTCGGTCTGCTGATGGAATCGGAAGTGAATAGCGCTGAAAAAGTAATGCATCAGGCAGGCAAACCATTTGTGGCCATCATCGGCGGAGCAAAAGTGAGTGATAAAATGCTTATCCTCGAGAACTTATTGGATAAAGCAACAGATATTATTATTGGCGGTGGCATGGCTTATACTTTTATGAAAGCGGAAGGCGGAAATATCGGTAATTCACTCTGTGAAACGGACCGGGTGGATACTGCGCTGGAACTGATGAAAAATGCTCAGGCTAAAGGCGTGTGCATCCACCTGCCTTCAGATTCCATCATTGCCGACAAATTTGACGCGCATGCACAAACTTCCACTTCGCCGAGTAATAATGTGCCCGATGGTTGGATGGGCCTGGATATCGGTCCGAATGCCTGCGAACAGTTTTGCAATGTAATCAGAAGATCCCAAACCATTCTCTGGAACGGTCCGATGGGGGTTTTTGAAATGGAAAGTTTTCGCCACGGAACAAAATCTGTTGCTCATGCAGTAGTCGAAGCCACGAAAAACGGGGCTTTTTCACTGGTCGGCGGCGGGGATTCAGTAGCCGCCGTGAATATGTTCGGCCTGGCCGGTGAAGTGAGTTATGTGTCGACCGGCGGAGGCGCTATGCTAGAATATTTCGAAGGAAAGGAACTGCCCGGAATTGCCGCGATTACGCAGGGAACTTAGGAATTTCGAATATGAAATTCTTAACTTGGCTGGGTCCCGAACTTCTTTCTCCGGAATTTGTTACATTTATCATCTAACAAAAAACACATCTTATGAGTACGCGTAACCTCACGCTGATAATTATCGTAGCTGTAATCCTGATATTTGGCGGATGCGCCTGTAGCGGATATAACGGGCTGGTTGCAAAAGATGAAAATGTAAAAAACAAATGGGCCAATGTACAAAGTGATTACCAGCGCAGAAGTGATCTGATACCGAATCTCGTCAATACCGTGAAGGGTGCAGCTAACTTCGAACAAACCACGCTGACAAATGTGATTGAAGCCAGAGCGAAAGCGACCCAGGTTCAGATAAATGCCAATGAGCTCACGCCGGAAAATCTGGCAAAATTTCAGCAGGCGCAGGCCGGCTTAAGTGGCGCATTGGGCAGACTACTCGCGGTAGCCGAAGCTTATCCGGATCTGAAAGCAACACAGAACTTCAGGGATCTCCAGGCCCAGTTAGAAGGAACAGAAAACCGGATCAAAGTGTCAAGGAATGATTTCAATGCGGCTGTGCAGGATTACAACCAGTCAGTCAGAAGTTTCCCGAACAATATTTTCGGAGGCATTTTTGGTTTCCATGCCAAAGCGCCGTTCCAGTCCGATCCGGGTTCTGAAAAAGCACCCAACGTTCAATTCTGACGATAGCATCAAACGCATACAACTGCCATAATTATATCGAGTTGAAAATTCCATTTCTTTCAAAAAAGGATTTTTTTTCTGAAGAAGAAAAAAAACTAATCGTCGATGCCATCCGGGAAGCGGAGCAACAGACCAGCGGTGAGATCCGCGTATATGTGGAAAGCCGTTGCCGTTTTGTGGATCCGCTGGACCGGGCAGCGGAGGTATTTGCCCTTCTGAAGATGGAAAAAACAGCCGGCAGTAATGCCGTATTGTTTTATCTGGCTGTTAAAGACAGGCAGCTGGCCATCTTTGGTGACCGGGCGATCCATGAAAAAGTGGGCGAGGAATTCTGGAGGAAACAGGTTATGCAAATCATTTCCCAGTTTCGGCGGGAGCATTTTGCAGAAGCGATTGCCAAAGTGATCAAAGAAATCGGCGACGCATTGAGATTTCATTTTCCTTACGACCGGCAAACTGATATTAATGAATTGCCGGACGATATTGTATTCGGCAGGTAAAAGCCAAACATGTTCATGAAGAAAATATTATTGTTCCTGCTGGTTTTCACCTCCCTGGTTGCCAGGGCTCAGAAAGTTCCGGATCCGCCGAATCCACCCAGACTGGTGAACGATTTTGCGCACGTCATGACGGCTGATCAGATCCAGGATCTTGAAAATAAGCTGGTCGCTTATGACGACAGTACGTCCATCCAGATTGCTGTAGTCACCATTCCGACAACGGGAGATTATGCCATTGACGACTATGCGCTGAAAATCCTGCGTGACTGGAAAGTAGGGAATAAAAAAACAAATAATGGACTGGTCATTCTTGCAGCGATACAGGACCATAAGGTTTTTATTGCCACAGGATATGGTATGGAGGGTGTTCTGCCCGACATTACTTCTAAAGAAATTATCGAAAACGAGATCGTCCCGAATTTTAAGCAAAGTAACTATTACCGCGGTTTTGATCTGGCAACAGATGCCATCATTCAGGCTTCCCGTGGAGAATACCAGGCTCCGGACGGGTACAATCAAAACAAGCAACGAGGTAAAGGTGGTGGAAATGCCCTGGGCATTATCATTTTTATCATTATCATCATTGTATTAATCAGCCGGCGTGGTGGGGGCAGAGGCGGTGGCGGTGGCCTGTTTAACGGTTCAGGTATTGCACCTTTCCTTCTGGGCAGTATGCTCGGTAGTTCCAGCCGCGGCGGATGGGGTGGTGGCGGTGGCGGTGGCTGGTCCGGTGGCGGCGGCGGAGGCTTTGGCGGATTCGGGGGTGGCAGCGGTGGCGGAGGTGGCGCCGGTGGAAGCTGGTAAATTATAAACCTGAAACGAAAGTTTCAGGTTTATAATTTAAGTATGGGAGTATGAGAGTCTGGGAGTATGGAAATACTTTTAACTCAGACTCCCATGTTCCCATACTCCCACACTCTTCAAGTTTCTTAGTTTAATTTCGAAAGTATGTAAGTGGCTTGTTCTTTCTGACCGGAAGCTTCTTTGCGCTGACCGATGGGTTTCAAAAAATTATTATTGATCAGCGTGCTGATTTCAGCCTTTTGATTGGCAGGAATGGATTCTCGAAAACGCACCAGGGCATCCACAGCTTTCTTAAACTGTTCGGTGTTGTTCATTTTCAAAAGTAAAGCGGCGAACTCCGGAAATTCTTCAAACTTCTCCTGGCTCAGTGGCGCTTTATCGAATCCCGCGATGATCATATCAAATTTTGACTCGTCTCCTTCTTTAATAAAGATTGCCGACATCGCTGCCAGCAGGTCTCCCTTTGCCGGGTATTTTGAAAATTCATTGGCAATCTGATAGGCCTGCGCTTCATCCAGCAGACTCAAAGCGGTTAAAGCATTGCCAGCTACGGTATATGAAGAATCGCTGGTTTTTTTCAGGAATAAATCTTTGTATTGTGGTTTCTTATAGGATCCCAATAAACCGATAGCCGTTCCCTGTACCGTGCGGTCGGTGGCGTTTGTAGCCAGGTCAAATAATATGGGTTCAACTGCGGTTTTCATTCCTGGCTTTTCCATATCTATCGAGTTCATCACCAGGTTTTGCAATTCAAAATAACGGTCTTCGAGTGCCTGGCGAAGCAAGGCTTGTGCAGCGGCTTCGTCCTGATGTTCCGCACAATATTCGATGGCTTCGCGGCGGTCCAGGTAGAGGCCGGCTTTGTTATACTGGAAAATAAAATTGTCAAGTGTTTTATGATCTGTCTTTTGGCACAGGATGATTTTATCTCCATCCACATTGATCAGATCAGGTTTTTTGGAATATGGGAAATAAAAACTGTCGTTTTCATTATTGAGCCAGACTTTATGCCGGGTCTTATTTCCATTTTCATAAATGTCGATAGCCAGGGGAATCCGGAATATTTTTCCTGTGTTCTGCGTCTGACTGATAATTACGAGTGCCGTTTTTTTTGCATCGTCATATTGGTAGCTGATATCGAAAATGGGATGTCCGCTACCGTAGTACCATTGGTTCCAGTACCAGTTCAGATCCTGACCGGTAATCTGCTCAAAAGCCATGCGCAGGTTTTGGGCCTCTGCGTTTTTGAATTTGAAATTATTCAGGTAGAGGTTGAGTGCTTTATAAAAAGCGCTATCGCCGACATAATTCCGAAGCATATTGAGTATACGTCCACCTTTGGAATATGAAACCATATCGAACATAGCTTCCCGGTCGGTATAATAAAACCGCACGAGATTCTTTGAAGGGTTGGTCGGATCAGCCAGGTATTTTTCGATATCGTGGAAATTGGTGGCGTCACCGGCATCTTTTCCATGTTTGTATTCAGCCCAAATGGTTTCACTGAAATTGGCAAAAGACTCGTTCAGGGTCAGGTTGCTCCAGCTTTCCATAGTCGCCAGGTCGCCGAACCATTGGTGAAACAATTCATGAGCCACGTACTCTTCATATTTATTTCCGTCTTTCAGCTGACGGGCATCCTGCTGGAGGGCGTCTGTATGCAGGGTAGCTGTGGTGTTTTCCATGGCACCGCTTACATAATCGCGCGCTGTCATCTGGGAATATTTAACCCATGGATATTCTACACCCAGAATTCGGGAATAAAATCCCATCATTTCGGGCGTAAGGCCGAAGATCTGGCGGGCAACGGGTGCATATGCTGGTTCCACATAATAATTGACATCTTTTCCCTTATAAGTATCGTGTACGACGGAATAATCGCCTACACCCATAAAAAAAAGATAGGGCGAGTGCGGTAAATCCATTTTCCAATTGTCGGTTCGCGTACCATCAGTATTTTTGACCTGGGAAATCAGTTTACCATTGGAGAGGGTTACGTATTTGGCGGGGACGGTCATGCTGATTTCTTCCGTGCATTTCTGATCTGGTTTGTCAATGGTTGGAAACCAGGCAGAATTGGATTCCGTTTCACCCTGTGTCCAAATCTGGGTGGGCTTATCTTTATCTGCTCCCAGCGGATTGATAAAATATAAACCTTTGGCATCCGTTATGGCTGCACTGCCCTGGGCTTTCAACTCATTGGGCTTGGCGGTATAATTAATGTAGATACTGTAATTTTCTGTATTACGGTACGTTTTATTGAGGTGAATGCGCAGCGTGGAACCATCATAGTTATACTTCAGTGGAAGAGTCTGGCTTCCTTTGAACAAAGCGACTTCTTTTATATCCATTCCCTGTGCATCGAGCGAGAGGCTGTCGGTCGGGTAAAAATGGGGTTTCAGTGTGATCCAGGCTTTTCCGTACATATATGATTTGGCATAATCGAAACGGACATCAAGTTTGGTATGCACGAGGTCGTTGATATGCGGGAACGCAGCCCGGTAGATGAGGAGGGCGGGATTTTTTGGGGTCTGGGTACTATCCTGGGCGGCCAATGAGCCCGTCAGGATAAAAGAAAACAGATAAATCAGGAATCGTTTCATTAATCGTTTTTTTTAGCGTTCGCAAAGCTAGTCTCTTATGAATCAGCAAGAAATATAAAATAATGCAAAAGCCTGGTCTCTTTGGGATGAACGGTTTCCTGCTGCTTCTGCTCACCTGCTGTTCTTTTGCCCTGCAAGCCCAGCAGGCGGGTAGCCTGGTATTAATAGACGCGGAAAACAAGTTACCCTTTACCGTTCGCATTGGGGATCAGCTATTTGCATCATCAGGTCATGGCCATCTGGTTATAGCTCATTTAAAAGACAGCAGTTATAAACTCGGTTTTAGATTTCCTAAGAGAGCCCTTGCGGAACAGGTCTTTAATGTTGTAGTAAAGCAGAAAGACCTGGGTTTCCAGCTGCAGGGGAGCGACAGTGTCTGGATCTTATATAACTGGCAGACGAAGGCGACCATTCGTCCGGTCAGAGACCGGGACAGCAGTCGCATTCTGGAAATGGGTATTAAAAGAGACGATGGATTTTCAAAGCTTATGGCTGCGGTCGTTGACGACACTGCGGTCATGTATAATACGTATTCAGGTAACTGGTTCACAAAAGATTCCCTCAACACATTGTCCCCGACGGTGGTCTCTTCAGCACAAACCCCGGCGACAAATGCAGGCCAAAACCGGCAGTCATCAAACAAATCATCCGACAGTTCTGTTGGCAAAACCAGCCAACCCATTACTAATCAACCAGTTACGGTGGTTATCCCACCTGGTAGTCAAAAACTTAAACAGCCTGTGACGAACAGTCAACCGCCAACCGCCAACAACCAGCCGCCAACCGCCAACCGCCAACCGCCAGCTGCCAAAGGAGCCAACACTCAGCCAGGCATAAAAAAACTTCGCGAAGTAAACCTTAAGATATCCCGTAAAATCGTTTTTCTGGATGCAGCACCTGACGGACAGTTGGACACGGTTACACTTTTCGTGTTCTTCGAAAACGGAGATTCAGCCAAAAAACAACGGTCGAGTGTACCAGTGGCGAAGAAAAAACCAGCTTCCACAGATTCGGCTGCTACCACGAATGTGCAGTCAAAGACCAGCGGGGCCGACATATTTATACCTGGTTGTGGGGAAATGGCTACGACCGCAGATCTGGAATGGCTGAGGTCAGCCATCCTCAAAGCCAACTCAGAACAAGATAAAATAGCCGCGGCATCCGCAGCCTTCGCTCTTAAGTGCTTCTCAGTCAGCCAATTACGAGTTATGGCTTCCTTATTTGTCTCAGACAAGGCGCGTTATCGCCTGATGGAAGCTGCCCGCTTGCACATTTCCGATCGTGATCATTTTCGCGAGCTTGCGGATATGTATACTGATAAAAACTTTCAAAAAAAATTCCTGGTCCTGGCCGATAAGCGGTCGTAAAGCGTCTGCGTGTACCTTTGGGCATGTCCCGATATTTTTTAGAAGTCTCCTATAAGGGTACAGCCTACAGTGGGTTCCAGGTTCAGGCCAATGCCGGTTCCATCCAGGAAGAGATTGAAAAGGCTTTTAGCGTTTTCTTCCGGAAAGAAGTATTGATGACCGGGGCTTCGCGGACGGATACAGGGGTTCACGCACGTCAGAACTATTTTCACTTTGATTTTGATGAACCCTTAAGTCAGGATTGGGTGTATCGCTTGAACGCCATTCTGCCCGGAGACATCTGCATTCGGGGTTTATTTGCCATGCCTGAAGGGGCCCATTGTCGTTTTGACGCCGAAAGCCGCGAGTACCGGTATTATATATATAATAAGAAGGATCCCTTTCAGGCAGACCGGGCTTATTTCTACCCTTATCCGCTTGATTGGGGTTTACTGGAAGAAGTGGCGACCCGGTTGAAAACATTCAATGATTTTACAAGTTTTTCCAAACGGAATACCCAGGTGAACCACTTCCGGTGCGACGTGATGGAAAGTCACTGGGAGCGGACGGAAGGGGGCTTTTATTACCGGATCCGGGCTAACCGGTTCCTGAGGGGTATGGTACGTGGGCTTACGGGCACCATGCTGCTGGTTGGCCGGAACCAGGTTTCGGTACCGGAATTCGAGGAAATACTGGCCGGGAAAGATCCCTCAAGGGTTAACTTCAATGTGCCCGCAAAGGGGCTGTTTTTGGAGCGGATACGATACCCGGAGCGGTACAATTTGGAAACATAAAACCAAGTGTGGGAGTATGGGAGTATGGGAGTATGGGAGTGGAGTTAAAAGTGATTTATTTTTTGTGCAAAATGTGTGTTGTTAAAATGCAATTTAAATTTGGAAATATAAAATTCAATAACAAGTTATATTGAATTTGTGAATGATCAGAATATTTTTTTAAAAATATATCTTCTCAATAAAATGCTACACCTCTTTATTCATGCATGTTTCAGAGGATGAATTAAAATTCTTAATGCACTCTCATAATCCCATACTCCCATACTCGCATACATGTTTGAAAATATATTTGGAATAAATGTGTCGCATCCTATCTTTGCGGCCGCTTTTTGAATGAACGCCGAATCTGAGATGAAAAAGTCTGTGTGAATAAGTAAATCGGCAGAAAAGTTTTACGGTACGGATTTAGGTTGTACATTTGCCGTCCGATAAAAACGAAACAGTTCTTAAAAACATTCTGGCATCAAGTAATTCTCTGGTTTATCTGAGAAATAATTGGTCGAATAGATAAAGGCACTTACCTTTGCATCCCCGCTGAAAAAAACGGGGCGGCAGTAACGCCGGAAGTTCTTTGAAAGTATGGAAGCAACAGCAACTTTTTTCTGGTT
>JBGPBW010000177.1:0-10412 GCA_041481385.1 Puia sp. | reverse complement strand
TCCTGGTACAGAATACAGGAAATGTTTCGTTTTCAATCCATATTTATGTATGGTATTATTGGCACAGCTGTAATAACGGGTATAGCTGTAGTTGCATTGATCAGGAGGTTTCGCCTGAAGGACAGCAGCGGCTACCCGATCGCCTTTGACGCTAAAGATAAACGCTGGAGAAAATACCTTTTTGGTGGAATCATTTTCGGCGTGGGCTGGGCGCTTACAGGCGCCTGTCCCGGACCGGTATTTGTTTTACTGGGGCAGGGGTACACTGTAATGATCATGGTTGTTGCCGGCGCACTGGCCGGAACATTATGTTATGGTCTTTTCAGGTACCGCCTGCCTGAGTAAAGGAAAACTGGTTACTGCTTATTGATCGCGGCAATCATTTTATCCGCTTCGGGTTGCTGAAAGTTGGTCAGACCGCCATCACAGGTCAGTATATACGAAGTACCTTCCTTGTACACATCAACCCGCTTTATCGTATAATCCTTAAACTCGGCCACGTCGCCGTTATTGCCGGTTTTTAAAGCGGTAAGACCCTGCTGGAAATACTTCAATTGACCCAGGTCACGGAATTTCAGGGTTTTAATAATCACTGAATTATTATATTCCTGTGTGCGGAACTGAAGTACATAACAGGTGTCTGACTGTTTTGTAATTCTTTGCAAACTGATGGGCCAGGCTCCCTGCCGGACGTCAGCAATATTAATCGTAGCCGAATTAATAATCTTAAACTGCGCCTTCATGGCCAGTGGCGAAAACAGGATGAGCAAGAGAAGATTTTTCATACGAACGAATTGTTTTTAGATGAAGGACTAACGTTGACTGTCTATATAGGTGTTAATAATAAATACCATTCTGTTTGCCTGGGCCTCTTGGAAATTTGTAACAGCACCATCGTAATTTAAAATATACCAGGAATTCTCTTTTTTTGTGCCTACTTTTTTGATGGAATAATTACGGAATTCTGCCACATCGCCGTTTTGTCCTTTCTTGAGCGTAATTAAACCCTCTTTAAAATACTTTAATTGTTCCAGGGTCTCAAAATCCATGGTTTTATAAATCACGGCATTCATAGTAGATTGATCCCTGAACTGTATGGCATAACAGGTATCCGTATAGTAAACGATTCTTTGCATGTTGATTTGCCAGGGGGCCAATCGCACCTGTATGAGATTGACTTCCGGATAAAAGACCTGATTTATACCGGCCGTACCACCCATATGGAAAAAAAGAGGAATGACAAGTAGTTGTTTCATAAGTAGTTATAGGCCCTGTATCGTTAAATTATTTCTCCGGTGCCACCAAGAATAGCTTCATTTATTAGAAAAACGAACACCCGGTTAAAATATTCTCCCGCATGCAAAAATGATTGTTAAAATAGGGTCTGTTTATAAGTGGAAATACTTACAAATTATCCGTCAGATATCATTCGAGGTCAGTATCCGATCGTAAATCGCTGCCTGATGAAAGCGGGATGTTCCAACTCATCGATCAACGCAGTGGCATAGTCGTCATAACTGATGCTGCTGTTGCCTTTTTCATCAAAAACCGGACTGTCCTTTCCAAGACGGAACCTGCTGGTTTTTGGTCCCGGTTCTATCACAATGGCAGGGCTGAAAAAGGTCCAGTCCAGGTTTTTTTCCGCGCGAAAGACTTCCAGGGATTTCCGCTGCTCATTCGCACCCTGCCGCCAGATTTCAGGGAAAGAAGGCGTGTCTACCAGTTGCACTCCGGGTGCTACTTCCAGGCTCCCGGCACCTCCGACATTGATTATTCGCCTAACACCTGCCTTCCTGGCTGCCCTTATGATTGAACTGGCAACATCGCTAAACAGATGATATGTATCTGGCTTCTGCCAGTCGATTCCAAAAGCGCTTATGATGGCATCCTGGCCTCTTAAAGTGGCTGTAAGCGACTCTGTATCCAGAACATCTGCCTGTATCCAGCGGATCTTATCATTTCTTATTCCCCCTTCCGGGTTCCTGCTTATGCCAGTCACCTGATGTCCACGAAGTATAGCTTCTTCTGCTATCCGGGATCCTATTTTTCCATTTGCTCCGATAATGACGAGTTTCATATTCCTGGTTTTTATATAATTAAATGTAATAGTACTTGTTACAGTTAGTAGCAAAAAAATTAACCGAACTGAAGTGCGAATTTTCTAAGTGTTGTTTTTGCGAGCTGGGTCAGAAGCGTTTTTTCGACATTATTATATAAATGGGTCAGGTGTGCATTGATCTGTTTTCCAACCGGACATTGGGTGCTGGGTTTGTTTTTTGATTTGGCCAGCAGTTCCTGCTGATGAACAGCCAGGTAGATATCCGACAGATAAATGTCACGGGCAGGTTTATTCAGATATGATCCTCCGTTTTTGCCTTCCCTACTGGCGACCAGGCCCTGTTTGCGAAGGTTACCCAGTTCCTTTCGTACAAGGACGGGATTGATATTGATGCTGGCCGCTATCTGTTCAGAAGACAGCAATTCATCCCCTGCCCTTGCCAGCAACGTTAGTATGTGGAGTGAGACCGAAAACCGGGTATTGTTCATATCTGTAATAATAAATATTACAGTATAAAGGTAGCGGGATTTTAGATAAAGGGAAATGAATTTTCCATCGTCTTGATTTTAATCAATAAGTATCGAAAAACTTTGGGTTAATGGTCAATATGTCAAAAATCAGATGGGGAAATAGGTCAAATCAGCAAAAGGGGATGTAAATTATATTCAAATTGGTTCCATCGGGTTTAACATGGGAGACACAAACAAAAAATATGAATTTCCGGCTGGCCATAACCGCCTTCAAAGCCTGATGTCTTCTCTGACATTCCTGAAGGATCCGATCGGGACTATTACGAAAAACATGCAATTGTTTTCGGGAACCTATTCCGGGTACCTGTTAGGCAGCGGCAGGTTTATCATCACAGAAGACCCGGAATTTATTCAACATGTTCTGCGGGATAATCATACGAATTATGAGAAATCGGCATTAAGTACAAAAACAGCCGCCCGTTTATTTGGACGAGGGCTGCTTTTCTCCAAGGGGGGGGCCTGGCTAAAGCAACGCAGGTTAATTCAACCTGCATTTCACCAGGGTAAAATTCACGGACTATTTGATATCGTTGCCGGTACAGCTACCGCTTTTATCGATAATATGCAGGAAGGAGAACATTTGGATCTGTATCGCATGATGCATAAGCTTTCTTTCTCCGTACTGGTGCATTCACTATTCGATATCCATTTGTCTGAAGATACCATTTGTGTGCTCAGCACCAGTTTTACGGATTTACAGGATTTCCTTCTCAAAGATGTTAATCAGCCGCTGCGAAAACTGTTTT
Organism: Puia sp.; assembly: GCA_041481385.1. Classification (GTDB taxonomy): domain Bacteria; phylum Bacteroidota; class Bacteroidia; order Chitinophagales; family Chitinophagaceae; genus Puia. The sequence continues at coordinate 7,077 of JBGPBW010000177.1, read as the reverse complement.
ACCCCTTTAACCGGGCCAACAAAATCATTTTAAAAAAATCCGACCGGATCAGGGATATCCTGAAGAAAATTTTAGAAGAGCGAAAAGCTGATCCTCTTGTTCACAACGACCTTTTGGATATGTTGTTGAATGCGAGGTACGAAGATACCGGCCTGCCCATGGAAGAGGAAAAGATCATCGATGAAATTTCCGTTTTGTTATTTGCGGGCCATGAGACAACCGCGAACACACTTTCATGGATGCTCTATCTGCTGGCAAATCATCCGGAAGTGGTAAAAAAACTTAAATCAGCCATCCACAACGTGAGCATCTTTGAATCCCCGGGAGATGAATATATTAACGCCGTTATCTCGGAAGGTATGCGGATGTATCCCGCAGCCTGGATGACTGATCGTGTAGCGCTGAAAGACGACCGATTTGGTGCATTTAATATCCCCAGGGATACCATCATCATTCCTTTTTTTTACGGGCTTCACCACAACAAAAAATACTGGATTGAAGAAAATGAATTCAGGCCGGAACGTTTTGTATTTAATGATCCGGTAAAAAGTAAAAAAATAAAAAACTTCTTCCCATTTGGAGCGGGCCCGCGCATGTGCATCGGGAATCATTTTGCAAGTATGGAAATGGCCATCATTCTGCATATTTTCTTCAGCCAGTTCGAAGTGACCCCTACGAAAGAAATTCCTGAAATGTGGCCCCTGATTACTTTGAGACCTCGCGGGCTTTATTTGAATTTGAGACGCATTAAATCCAGAACAAAACCCTGCTCATCACCCGAACTTCAGGGTCTGTAGCTTGCTTAGGGTGCGGTCATAGCCACATGATGAAAATCAGGTTTTTACCCCTGCAAATGTCATGCATTCTTCATTGACCCATAGATATCTTTATAGAAAATAGATGGGTATGAAACCGGAAATCCGAATTGGATATTGGTCTTCCATTTTGTCTGTTTGTTTTAGCTTTGCGTATTCGATCCCTCAGTTACTTTCGGCTACATCACTGTTACCTCATCCACAGGATTTGTTTTGGTTATTCCTGCCTTCGCTTTTTCTGGCTCCCTTCTTTTTAATTGTGATGATTTGCATTCATTTTATAACTCCCCGGGAACTGCACATCTGGACTTCCATAAGTATCGCTTTTGCTATTTTGTATGCAGCTTGCGTTACTATCGTGTATTTCAGCCAGCTGACCGTTATCATTCCCGATCTGGTTTCAGGCCGGATTGATGAATCCAATTTGTTGTCCTTTCATGCCAGGTCTTTTTTAGTGGCAGTGGATTGTCTTGGATATTTCTTTATGAGCCTTTCCACTTTATTTGCCTCGGCAGCGTTCTTTGGAACCAGGGAGAATAAGTGGTTATACCGGGGCCTGCTGTATAATGGATTGCTTTTACCCATACTGATCCTGGCCTTCTTTTATCCGGTGTTTTATTATGCAGGTGCCCTGTGGATGATTACATTTCCCCTTGCCATGTGGAATGCAGCAAATTTATTCCGGGATAGTGCGAAGAAAGTATTTGTTTGATAAACTATATTGATATGAACGGACTTAAAGAATACCTCGTTCCCTATATTATTTCCAATCTGCTTTTTTTGTTATGCGTGATGGCCGCTGTAAAAAAACCGATCTGGGCAAGGCTGTTCCTGGCAGTAGTGTTTTTATGGGCATCCTGTGTCAATGCCAGGACCGCGTTGATACACCCTGAAGTGTATCTTGAATATGCGCGACTTACATCTGTTCCTTTTTATCGTGCATTCATTAACGGTTATTTTTCTCAACATATCCGGCCATTTATTTTATTTATATCGGCCGGCGAGTTTTTAATATTTGTGGGTTTGTTACTCGCGAACAGGTGGGTAAAGCTGGCTTGTTGGGGTGGAATATTATTCGGGATGGCAATATCCCCCCTGAGCGTTGGATCAGCATTTCCCGCCACACTATTAATGTCTCTTTCGTTCTGGATTTTATATAATAAAAACAGACACACTATTATTTGGAACTGGGGCCAATATGATCAGGTGAACCCCTATATCTCATAAAAACCATTCCGCCACAAATGCAAGAGTACTTATCTGATACCAGCCCATTTACCGGTTTGAATGAAGCCAGGATCAGTATCCTGCAGCAACAATTTGGTAAAAACCTGTTTAAAGACGGAAGCCGGACATGTCTTTTACAAACGATATGGGAAATTATAAAAGAGCCGATGTTCATTATGCTCGTAGTAGCCTGCTCCATTTATTTCATTTTGGGAGAACGGTCCGAAGGCATTCTGATGGGGGTAGCGATATTATTTGTGACAGGCATCTCACTGTACCAGGAAGTAAGAAGCAGCCATGCATTGCAGGCTTTAAAACAATTGACGGAGCCGAGGGTAAAAGTGATCAGGGAGGATACTGAGAAAATTATTTTGTCCGAAGACCTCGTTCCCGGGGATCTTATGAAGCTTGAAGAAGGCAACAGAATTCCTGCAGATGCAGTGGTGGTTCGGGCCAATGATATGACGGTCAATGAAGCGATATTAACGGGAGAGTCCATTCCGGTGGAAAAAGATACTAACGAAAATCGTGACCAGCTTTATCAGGGAACAAATATTAATTCGGGAATGTGTTATGCCACTGTAACAGCAACCGGAAACAATACAAGGCTGGGAAAACTGGGCATATCGATTAGTCAGATTGAAAACCCGAAAACGCCATTGCAGGATCAGATCAGCAGGTTTGTACGAATCATGGCGATTTTTGGTGTATTGGCGTTTATCCTTATCTGGTTTACTAATTATCTAAACAGTAAGGATGCTGTTCAAAGTTTATTATTGGGACTCACACTGGCCATGTCGGCCATTCCGGAAGAAATCCCGGTTGCCTTTTCTTCATTTATGGCCCTGGGTTCTTCCCAGATGTCCAGGCTCGGTATCATCAGCAGGCAGCCCCAAACGATTGAAAATCTTGGAGCGGTCAGTGTGATCTGCCTGGATAAGACAGGTACGATCACTGAAAATAAAATGCAGGTGCGTACATTATATGATTTTAAAACCGACTGCCTGGAAGATCTGGCAGAGACTAAGAATTTGAATAATGAAACCCTCCTGTTACACGCCAGGCTGGCAAGCGAAAAGGATCCATTTGACGCCATGGAGAAAGCCATCGTGGAATCCTGTGGTCATTACCTTATTTCTCACACTGCTGATAAATTTAAAATGGTGTATGAATATGCACTGGGCGGCCAGCCGCCAATGATGACCCATGTATACCTTTTAGACGGGAAGTTTCTGGTAACCGCAAAAGGCGCACCCGAAAGAATTTTCCGGATTTGCGGCCTTAAGGGAGAACAGGTAAACAGGTTGGTGAACATCGTTTTACAAATGGCTTCTGATGGCTATCGCGTGCTGGCCGTCTGCAGTACTTCCGGTTTTACCGGTAGTTTTCCTGTTAATCAGGATGATTTCAACTGGGAACTTGATGGACTCATCGCACTCTATGACCCACCAAAGAAAAATGTTCAGTCCGTCTTCCAAAAGTTGTACCAGGCAGGGATTCAGATAAAAATGGTTACTGGCGACTATCGGGAGACGGCCATCAACATCGCCCGGCAGACGGGAATGCAAGATCCGGATAAATCAGTTTCCGGAGATCAGATCATGGAATTGTCAAAAGAAGAACTGCGGAAAAAAGCGATGGAACAGAATATATTTTTCCGCATGTTCCCGGAAGCAAAGTTAAAACTGGTAGAAGCTCTTAAAGCTAATGGACAGGTCGTGGCGATGACGGGTGATGGGGTGAATGATGCACCCGCTTTAAAATCATCCGATATCGGCATTGCCATGGGAGGTAGGGGGACTGAAATGGCGAAAGAAGCGGCAAATCTGATTATTACAGATGATAACCTGGATAATATCGCGGTTGCAGTTCTCCAGGGCAGAAAGATTTTTAATAATCTGAAAAAAGCCATTCGCTATATAATATCCATACATATCCCAATTATTTTTACAGCATCACTTCCGCTTTTGCTCGGATGGAAGTACCCGAATATTTTCACGCCGATACATATCATATTCCTTGAACTGATCATGGGGCCTACCTGTTCCATATTTTTTGAACGGGAACCCCCTGAAGAAAACCTGATGGTTAAAAAACCAAGGTCCCCGAAACAAAATATGTTTTCTGCCGATGAATTACTGATTAGTATCGTTCAGGGCCTGATCATCACATTGGGACTTCTTGTTCAATATTATTATTATATGGTGAATAACTATCCGATTGAATACACACGTACAGTTGTCTTTACCACACTAATCTTATGTAATATTTTTCTCACGTTCTCCAATCGCTCATTTGAAGAACCTATGACTAAAACCATTCGATATAAAAATAATCTGGTTCCATACATTCTTACCATCTCCATACTTTTTTTGTTTTCAATTCTTTTTATTACGCCTTTCAGAAAGATCTTCCAACTCACCTCAATCGGATCTTATTCGTTTGCAGTTTGTGTGTTGGTTAGCGGGCTCTGTACCGGCTGGTTTGAATTGTTCAAAAGCTGGAAAAAATTGAGGGCGACTGTTCTGCCAGGCAGGGACCCTAACAGGAAATATTGATATATTCTCAGAAAATAATTGATACCTTTTGGCGTGAATTATTTGAATATTCGTTGTAATGAAAAAAAGACTGAAAGACAATTTATGCCAACATATATTTTTATCTCTGAAAACAGGATCAAAAAATCATTTTCATTTTTATTTCTGTTTTTTATTTTAATGCGGGGTCTTGGCCAGCCTTTCCCCGACAGCCGGAAAGACGGCAGGTACGTGGAAGTTAATGGCTCGCATTTATGGGTGGTCACTGTTGGAAAGGGGGATCCGCTGTTTATTATTCCGGGTGGCCCCGGCGGAAATCATCTGAGTTATCGCCGTTTCGATTCATTAGCTGCCCATAACATGATCGTCTATTTTGACGGTTTCGGACGGGGTAAGTCTGATACATCCAGAGACGTAAAGGAATATTCCCTGGAGCGGGACGTTGAAGACCTGGAAGGACTGCGGAAAGGATTGGGCCTGGATCATATCAATGTGCTAGGACATTCTTACGGAGGATTGGTGGCACAGGGATATGCACTCAGGTATCCGCAGCACGTTAAACACCTCGTACTTGCCAACACCTTCCATAGTTTTATTATGTGGCAGAAAAATGACGACAACAGCAATCATGAGATAAAAACAAACTATCCTGAAGTCTGGGATTCGCTAATGAAAATCCGCGAAATGGGAGCCGTTTCCAGTGATCCCGCACACCAGGAGTTGTATGGCCGTGTCCCCTACGGATTTCTTTATGCCTATAACCCGGATAATTTCAGGCAAAGGAGTGTAGCGACCACGAGCCAGACAACCAATTCCGTACAGTCGTCATATCCCAATCCTTTCAATTCAAAATTGTATTATCAAATGGTGGGCAAGGATGGCGATTTTATAGTGGGCAGTGATATTGGCAATTTCGATTTCCGGGGTAAATTAAAAAATCTTAAGATGCCGGTCCTGATCTATGGTGGCAGGTTCGACCGTGTGGCTGTTCCGGAAATGATGATCAAATACAGGGAATATTGCCCGCAGGCACGATTTGTCATGTTCGAATATTCAGGGCATAACCCGCAGGTTGAGGAACCTGGCAAATTATTTCCTCTGTTGCAGGAATTTCTAAATGGAAAATAATGGCTGCCGGTTATGCTGCAAATCCCCTATATAAGAAACTGGGCCTGAGAGAGGGCTTTCATGTAAAACTTATTCATGCACCGGAATACTATCCGCAGTTGATCCCTGAGATCTATGATAAGCTGATTATGCACGAGCGGACAGGAAAAGAGTTGGACTTCATTCATTTCTTTCCCAAAACCATTGCTGAACTGGAACAAGTCCTTCCCCGGTTGAAAGCAGAAATCAAAAAAAATGGGATGATCTGGATTTCCTGGTATAAAACTTCTTCCGTCATGAAATCTGAACTTTCTGAAAAACTTATCCGGGATACTGCTTTGGCAACCGGACTGGTGGATATCAAAGTCTGTGCGATTGATGCAGACTGGTCTGGTCTAAAACTTGTTTTCCGGTTAAAGGACCGATAAAACGCCTGGCTTATTTGTACTACTCCATTCTCAAACTCTTCACCGGGTTTGCCACTGCTGCTTTTATTGCCCTGAAACTTATCGTTGCAAGTGCAATAACAATTGCAATAAGTCCGCCTGCAGCAAATATCCACCAACTGATGTTGATGCGATAAACATAATCCTGCAGCCATTGGTGCATGAAATACCATGCAAGGGGTGTAGCAATCGCAAAGGCAATTGCAATGAGTATGATAAATTCTTTTGAAAACAAATAAACGATATTGCCCGCCGTGGCACCAAGTACTTTACGAATACCAACTTCTTTTACCCTCTGCACTGCCATGAATGAGGCTAAACCATACAACCCAAGGCAGCTAAGGAATATCGCGATGGCTGCAAAAATTTTATACAACTGCGACAGTTGATTTTCCTGCTTGTAAAAGCTTTCCACTTTATCATCAAGAAATTTGTATTCATAAACAAAATTTGGAAATGTTTCCTCACATATTGTTTTAACAGATTGCAGTGTAGAAGAAATGTTTGTCGTTGCAAGTTTTATTCCGGCCTTGTTGTACATGGTGGTGTTTGTGGTAATAAGCAGTGGCGCAAGATCATTGCGAAAAGACCTGTCATTAAAATCTTTTACTACTCCAACAACCGGGCATTTTATCTGGTCGTCCCATATACTTATTTCTTTGTTCAATATATCTTCCGGTTTTTTAAGCCCTAAACATTTCACGAGTGATTCATTCACTAAAAATTCTCTTGTCCATTTAGAAGGTTGCAAATTTCTCCCGGCTATTAAAGGTAACTTGTAAGCAGGCACATATTCGTTGTCGGCGAATTTGGTAATGGCTTTAAAATCTGCTTCTTTTGTTGCATGGTCAAATTTGAATGTGCTCCAGATATCATTACCATCTTCAACCGGGGTATTGGAACTGAAGCTTACTGCCTGCACGCCGTTTACTGACAATAACTGTT
>JBGPBW010000176.1:0-10417 GCA_041481385.1 Puia sp. | reverse complement strand
CCAGAAAAAAAAACCGACAATACCAATAACCAATATGAGGATCGAAAAATAAACAACTCTGCGTCTGTGCAAATTTTTGTTTTCTGTCATAGCTGTGTATTGTAAATAATTTGCAAACAGACGCCAGCTTGTCTGACCCTAATTCGGATAAGTCAAAATGTACTGGCTGACCAAACCGGTCTTTCAATTAGAAAACGAGTTGGCTGATGGGAATTTCACCTGCGCAGGAATTTTTGGAAAGTTGAGATCACCTTCGGATTGTGACAACTGGAACCACCGGTAAATTTTATGCTTAACCTGCTCCAGGATATTTTTTGCCGTACCCCTGGCTGGTGCATTTTCCACATAATCTGCATGTGAAATTTTTACTTTTATGAGCACGGATTCATTTTCTCTTGCCTGTTTCTTAATATGTTCATTCAAACATTCCACACTGTTTATTTCCTCCGGGTCATTGACCAGGAAAGCCATTCCAAAAATCTTTAAATAATAGTCACGGCCTTTTCGGAAAAAATCCAGCTTTACCGGAAAACTTCGGTCAAATGCATGTATGAATTGAGGGGGTTTGGGAATCACAAACCATAACTGGCCCAGTTCATCCGCTTCAAGCACTCTAACAAGACAGCTCGGGATCTTAAGCACCGAATCACTCATGGAAAAAAACAATGCATTTTCCAGATCCCTTACTTTCTCTTGAATAAAGGTTACAGGCAGGTATCCAAACATAAACTTGTTTCGGGAAAAGGTTCAAAACAGGTACCATAATATCATTTTTGTTGAGTTGCTAGCTATGTACACTAGTAAATTATTTACAATCAGCATGTAACAATATTAAAAGGGATTGTCTTCCGGTTGACAAACCGGCAGGCAAACTCATTTCGAGTAAATATTTCCCCAAAATAATACGTGAAACATTATGAATCCGCCATAGATGCTGGCATGAAATTGCGATTATGCAGGTATTCATTTCTTAGAGGTTGGCATCTTCCGAGTCCAGGCGAATATTCAGTTAAGCATTTTCATAATGTGTCGTTATTCCCTGGACCTGCTATTGACCGTTATGAATTAAACGACGACTATTTTCGGGAAGGCTGTTTACGCAGGACTATTAGTTGGCCTCTTTCTGTTCTTAATTGGTAAATTCGCAATATGATTTTATTCAGGCCATTCTAAGTAAGGAGCGATTGTAGTACTGCGGCGTCGACATGATTCGGATGATATGGATCTATTATTCTTCCATCATTTTTTATTTCGGCGCCCGTTTCGCAAGTTTTCTTGCTGTATGCCCTGTCATCCGATGCCGGAAGAATCGCAAGATGAAGATTGAAATTAATTAATTGCCGGAATTTTGGGCATTCATTCACTAAATCTGTAAAACCGAATTGAAAGTCAATATCACTACTCCAATACAGGAATTTATCTCCCAGTTGCGCATATCCTTCCTGGGTGATGATTTGCTGCACAAATACGATAATGAAAAAGCACCAATTCGGTCTGAACTCTTCAGCCTGGAACAACTGGAGACTTATGCCCGCACCCTGGCTAAAAATCACCAGTTAACCTTTGAACACCCATCGGAACAGCTACTCAAAAGACTGGCAGAGAATGAAGAAATTCTGCTTGAGGTCCATAACCTGCTCACAGCCTCCGCTAAAGAAAACAAGAGGATCACGCCGGCGGGAGAATGGCTGCTGGATAATTTTTATCTGATCGAAGAACAGATCTATACCGGAAAAAAACATTTACCGAAGGGGTACAGTAAGGGACTGCCTCAGCTGGCGAAAGGTCCTTCAGCCGGGCTACCCCGGGTGTATGATCTGGCATTGGAGCTCATTGCACACAGCGATGGAAGGGTCGATCTAAAAAGTCTGACGAGTTTTGTGACAGCATACCAGGAGGTTTCAGAATTGAGACTGGGAGAATTATGGGCGATTCCGATTATGCTGAGGCTTGCACTGATCGAAAATCTGAGGAGACTTGCTGCACTGATCGCGAAAAACCGGATAAATAAAAATCTTGCAGATTATTGGGCGGATCAAATGACGGAAACCGCTGAAAAAGATCCGAAAAGCCTTATTCTGGTAATTGCCGATATGGCGCGTTACGGACCACCGCTGGAGAGTTCCTTTGTTGCAGAACTTACCCGCAGACTGGTAGGTAAGGGAGCGGCATTTTCTCTTCCGATTAGTTGGATAGAACAACGTCTTTCAGAAAAAGGCATGACGAGCGATGAACTTGTTCATATAGAAAATCAAAAACAGGCGGCGGATCAGGTTTCCATCAGTAATAGTATCGGAAGCCTTCGGTTTTTAAGCAGTAATAACTGGCGGGAGTTTGTTGAGGATATCAGTGTGGTTGATAAAATACTGTCATCGGAACATTCAGGAATTTATCCCCTGATGGATTTTCATACGAGGGATGAATACCGGCACAGTGTTGAACGGATAGCAAAATACAGCAGCCTGTCTGAATCAGCAATTGCTCACAGGGCATTACAATTTGCAAATAACGGACTGCGAAGCCAACCCGAATATCCACGTGCCGGTCATATCGGTTACTATCTTATCGGCAAAGGCTTTCCGCAGTTTATCAAAGAATCGGGTGCGCGGTTTCCTGTTTTGGATCGTGTTAAACACATTGGTCAGCGAATACCGCTGTTGTTATATGCGGGTATGGCCCTGCTGCTCGCGATTACAATGGCTGGCACCCTGGTGCTCCGCAATTGGGAGGAGGGTTACCGAAACAACTGGATGCTTATTCTTACAGGTTTTGTTTGTCTGATCGGCTGCAGTCAGCTTTCCATTACGATGATCAACTGGGTGAGTACCCTGATTATTCGCCCGCGTATTTTACCCAGAATGGATTTTTCAGAAGGTATACCCGTAGATTATAGAACGATGGTGGTGATTCCTTCTTTGTTCAATGAATTGAATGAACTCAATGAACTGGTAGAAAATCTGGAAGTGCGTTTTCTCGCTAACCGCGGATCCCATATACATTTTGCCCTGCTGACGGACTTTAAAGATGCAAAAACCGAGGTTATGCCAGGTGAAGAAGATCTGCTGAGAACGGCAAGGAACCTGATTGAAGAATTAAACCGCAAATACGGTAATGATCATGAAGACGTTTTTTTTCTGTTCCACAGACCCCGAAAATATAATTTCAAAGAAAAAATATGGATGGGTTATGAGCGCAAGCGCGGAAAACTATCTGAAATGAATTTACTGCTCCGTGGTAAGGGCAGTGATAATTTCATTTTGATTGTAGGAAATCCATCTGTTTATGAAACCATGAAATATGTTATCACGCTGGACTCAGATACCCAGTTGCCCCGTGACGCTGCCTGGAAGATTACCGGAACCATGGCCCACCCCATGAATCATCCATTTTATAATGAAAAAAAACAAAGGGTAACGGAGGGTTATGGCATTCTTCAGCCGAGGGTTGCTGTTAGTCTGCCTTCCAACGAAAGCACGCCATTTGCCCGGCTGCATGGGAATGAGCCCGGAATCGACCCTTATACACGCGCGATTTCGGATGTATATCAGGATATTTTCGGAGAGGGATCATTTATCGGTAAAGGTATTTATGATGTAGATGCTTTTGAACAGGCGCTGGGTGGTCGTTTTCCGGAAAACAGGATTTTGAGTCACGACCTGCTGGAAGGCAGTTATGCAAGATGTGGTTTACTCAGTGATATACAACTATACGAAGCTTATCCGGTGCGTTATGATGCAGATATGCAACGACGTCATCGCTGGATTCGCGGTGACTGGCAAATTGCATCCTGGCTTTTACCCTGGGTTCCTGGTCCATCACATAAAATTTTGAACAATCCGATATCGTCCCTGTCGAAGTGGAAAATATTTGATAACCTCAGGCGCAGTCTTGTTCCAATCGCCCTATTGTGCATGCTTTTATTTGGCTGGATATATTCACATTCGCCGGTTTTCTGGACGATGGCCGTATTGTCGGTCATTATGCTCAGTTCATTTATTAGCTTTTTTTGGGAGGTCTGGCAGAAACCCGACGATATTAAATTTTTTCCGCACATTATAAGCAGTTTCCGGTTTTCAGTTCAGCAATTCACCCACCAGATATTTCTGTTACTCACAATTCCTTATGAAGCCATCGTATATGCTGATGCTATATGGACAACAAACTGGAGGTTGCTGATCAGTCATCGGCACCTGCTTCAATGGAATCCGTCGCAGCAGGTAAAAAAATCGAATAAGAATTTGTTGCAGACCTATATTTCGATGTGGTTTCCGGTTTTATTGGCGCTTGGTGTTTTCTACTGGATGCAATATGTTCACGCCGATGGAATAGGTATCAGCCTGCCATTTCTGATAGCCTGGATGCTGATTCCTGCCATTACCTGGAAGATCAGTCTCCCGGACAAAAGCAAAGTGGTCAGCCTGGATGAAAAGCAAATAAATTATCTTAACAAACTGGCCCGGAGAACCTGGGCATTTTTTGAAACCTTTGTAATTGCCGGCGATAACTGGCTGCCACCAGACAATTACCAGGAAAGCCCGGTGGAACGAATTGCCCACCGAACTTCTCCTACTAATATCGGACTATCACTTCTGGCGAATCTGACTGCATTTGATTTCGGATATATTCCCATGCAGGTTTTGCTGGTAAGGACTTCGAATACCCTGCAAACCATGCAAAAAATGGAGAGATATGCGGGTCATTTTTACAATTGGTACGATACACAGACCCTGACACCCTTACCTCCCAATTACATATCCACGGTAGATAGCGGCAATATGGCCGGTCACTTAATTACACTGAAACAGGGTCTACAGTTACTCGCCGAAAAACCTGTGGTCAGTGAAAATTTTTATACCGGACTTTTGGTAACACTGGAAATTGTTCAGGGAAAAATAGGGAGCCGGAAAGGTACTGAGAAACTCGAGGGGCTTTTACTTACTGCCCGCGAAAACGGAATTGCCGTCATTAGTACTTTCTATGCGCATCTTCAGGAACTCCTGACTGAATCAGAATTGCTTACGGCTATGTTTAACGAAGATTCGGAAGCAGCCTGGTGGGCAGATGCATTGTCTGATCAGATCCGGGATGCATATAACGACGTCATTGAATCTTCACCATGGCTATCGTTGCCGGAGGCACCGCAGCGTTTTTCGCATTTAATAGAAAATTTGTCGGTTACCATTCAACTTAAGGAATTGGCATCCCTGGAAGTTTCCATACTACCAAAGGTGCATGCACTTGATGAAGAAGATCTGGCTGGCGATGAGAAATCATGGCTCGAGCTTTTCAGGAAACAAATTATTGAAACAAGCCGCCGGTCGAAGGAAAGACTGTTGAGCATTCAGTCTCTGGCCAGGCTTTGTGAAGAATTTGCAGATTTACGGTTTGATTTTTTATTCGACAAGTCCCAAAGATTATTAGCCATCGGATATAACGTGACGGACCACCGCAGGGACAATGGATTTTATGACCTGCTGGCTTCTGAATCCCGGCTCACTGTATTTCTCGCCATTGCCCAGGGGAAACTGCCACAGGACAGCTGGTTTGCCCTGGGCCGTCAGCTCACAAATCCGGGAACATCTCCCATTCTCGTATCCTGGAGCGGGTCCATGTTTGAATACCTGATGCCCCAGCTGGTAATGCCCGGATTCAACAATACACTTTTGGATCAGACCAATAAGTCGGTTATTCAAAAACAAATAGATTATGGTAAAAAGAGAACGGTGCCCTGGGGTGTTTCCGAATCAGGATATAATCTGGTTGATGTTAACCTCAACTATCAGTATCGTGCATTCGGTGTACCCGGACTGGGCCTGAAACGCGGCCTGGGAGAGGATTTAGTTATTGCACCCTACGCATCTGTTATGGCCTTGATGGTGCAACCCGAGGATGCAGTTAAAAATCTCCTGGACCTTGAAGACGCAGGTTTCAGCGGAAGATATGGTATGTACGAAGCTGTCGACTTTACTACGGCAAGACTCACCAGAGGACAGTCTTATGCCATCGTTAGGTCTTTCATGGCTCATCACCAGGGCATGTCCTTTCTTTCACTTTCATATCTGCTGCATGATCAACCCATGCAAAAGCGATTTGAAAATGAGGCCCAGTTTAAAGCGATTATGCTGTTGTTACAGGAAAGGGTTCCGCATGCGACAGAATTTTATTCTCCAACCGTTCATGTTTCCGATACAAGTATCACGGAACAGGAAGTTGAAATGCGCGTCATACGCACGCCCGCTACAGCCCTTCCTGAAATCCAGCTCCTATCAAATGGCCGGTATTATTCAATGATTACGAATTCCGGAAGTGGTTACAGCAGGTGGAAAGATATAGCTGTAACCAGGTGGCGGGAAGATGCCACACTCGATAATACCGGATTATTCTGTTATATCAGGGATCTGGATAATGAAAGCAGCTGGTCAGCGGCATTCCAGCCCACGCTGAAAACTGCCGAATCTTATGAGGTCGTTTTTTCCCAGGGGCGCGCCGAATTCCGCAGGCAGGAACAGAATTTTGAAACCCATACTGAGATTGTTGTTTCATCGGAAGATGATGTTGAAATGCGCAGGGTGCACATTAGCAACCGGTCAAGAAGAAAAAGGCTGCTTGAAGTAACCAGTTATGCAGAGGTTGTGCTTACCGCCGCTGCCGCCGATGCTGCACATCCTGCATTCAGCAATCTTTTCGTCCAAACTGAAATTCTTCCCCAGCGTGACGCTATACTCTGCACACGCAGACCAAGAGGTGCCGGTGATCCGCAACCCTGGATGTTTCATCTCATGAAAGTCCACAATGCGGAAATCCGTGATGTTTCATTTGAAACTGACCGTTCGATATTTATTGGAAGGACGCGCAGTATACATGAGCCCGAGGCGCTGACTAAAAACCAGCCACTTTCGAATTCACAGGGATCTGTACTCGATCCGATTGTAGCCATCCGATACCGCTTTGTGATAGATGCCCATGATTCAGTAACCATCGACATGGTCATGGGCATCGGGGAAAACAAAGAATCCTGTACAGCCCTCGTGGAAAAATACCAGGACAGGCCGTTAACCGACCGTGCCTTCGAATTAGCGTGGACCCATAGTCAGGTGGTATTGCGACAAATTAATGCATCGGAGGCCGATGCGCAACTGTATTCACGCCTTGCCAGCTCAGTTATTTTTTCCAATCCTTCCCTGCGCGCAGATCCATCAGTTATTCTCCGTAATCGCAGAGGCCAGTCTGCACTCTGGAGTTATTCCATCTCCGGAGACCTGCCCATCGTCTTACTGCAGATTCAGGACATCGCCAATATTGACCTGGCAAGGCAGCTTGTGCAAGCACACGCGTATTGGCGTCTGAAGGGGCTAATGGTTGATCTGGTTATCTGGAATGAAGACTTTGGCGGTTACCGCCAGGCCTTACAAAATGAATTACTAAGCCTGATTTCCCCGGGTATCATCAGTGATGTAAAAGACAAACCCGGCGGTATTTTTATTCGTTCGGGTGAACAGGTTTCCCAGGAAGACCGGATCTTATTCCAGGCTGTGTCCCGCATCATACTTTCAGATGGTTTTGGAACCCTGGAAGAACAAATCAAACGCAGGAGCAAAGTGAAACCGGTGATTCCTTATTTTACACCGATCAGATTCTATGCTTCCCAGGAAACTTCAATAGAAATTCCGAAGGACCTCGTGTTCTTTAATGGCACGGGGGGATTCTCTTCAGACGGGAGGGAATATCATATCATTACACAGGCTGAAAAGCCAACGCCGGCACCCTGGTGTAATGTGCTGGCCAATCCCGGATTTGGATCCGTGATTTCAGAAAGTGGTCAATCGTACACCTGGATGGCGAATGCTCATGAGTATCGCATCACACCCTGGAATAATGATGCCATAACCGATCTCTGTGGGGAAGCTTTTTATATACGCGACGAAGAAAGTGGTAAATACTGGTCGCCTTCAGGTTTACCCAATCCCGGAAAATCGAACTATCACTGCATTCATGGATTCGGCTATAGCGAATTTCGTTTTGCAGAAGACGGAATCTATTCCGCCATGACCGTTTTTGTAGATCCCGAAGAACCGGTGAAATATATCGTATTCAAATTGAGAAATGCTTCCGGCCGTAACCGGAAATTATCGCTGACGGGTTATGTGGAATGGGTACTTGGGGATCTTCGAACGAAGACCGGCATGCAGATTACCACCCAAATCAATACGGACACCGGAGAGCTGCTCGCAGGAAATGCGTATAACAGCGATTTCGGAAATTATGTAAGTTTTTTTGATGTGGATGACCCGGCGAAAGCATATACCAGCGATCGCACGGAATTCCTGGGAAGAAATGGTACATATAAGAATCCGGAAGCAATGGGTAAGTCCAAACTTTCCGGCAGGGTAGGTGCGTCTCAGGACGCATGTGGCGTTCTGCAATCGATTATGGATCTCACCGATTCAGAAGAGCGGACATTGGTATTCCGCCTGGGTGCCGGGAAAGACATGTACAGCGCGCTGGATACGGCACGAATGTCTAAAGGCACGGTTCGGGCAAATCAGGTTTTGGAACGGATCAGGGAATTTTGGAAAAAAACGCTCTCTGCAATTCAGGTCAGCACTCCGGACACCGCCGTAAATTTTTTATTCAATGGCTGGTTAAATTATCAAACACTCGCATCGCGCATATGGGGCAGGAGTGGTTTCTATCAATCCGGGGGCGCATTTGGATTCCGTGATCAGTTGCAGGACGTTTTGTCTTTGCTGCACAACCGTCCTGATCTGGTGAAACAACAAATACTGCTGAGTGCTTCCCGCCAGTTCAGGGAAGGGGATGTTCAACATTGGTGGCACCCGCCC
Organism: Puia sp.; assembly: GCA_041481385.1. GTDB lineage: Bacteria > Bacteroidota > Bacteroidia > Chitinophagales > Chitinophagaceae > Puia. The sequence continues at coordinate 1,574 of JBGPBW010000176.1, read as the reverse complement.
ATCGGCCGTGGTGTACGCACAACCTGTTCAGATGATTATTTGTGGCTTCCTTATGTTGTTTCCCGATATGTGAAACATACAGGAGACAACACGATTCTCGATGAACCGGTAAGATTTATTGAAGGAAGACTTTTGAATGTCGGAGAAGAATCCTGTTACGAATTGCCGGGTATTTCAGAGCAGGCCGTGCCCTTATATGAACATTGTGTTCTGGCGATACGCCACGGGATGCGCTATGGTTCACATGGGTTGCCCCTGATGGGTTCCGGTGACTGGAATGATGGAATGGATAAAGTAGGTCATGAAGGAAAAGGGGAAAGTGTCTGGCTGGCATTCTTTTTATTTGATGTGCTCACCCGTTTCCATGTGCTTGCGCGCCTCAGGAAGGACCAGGAATTCGCTGAAACCTGCCTTAAAGAATCCAAACAACTCAGGAAAAATATTGAACAACATGCCTGGGACGGAAACTGGTACCTGCGTGCATTTTTTGACGATGGCACTCCGTTGGGTTCGGCCAAAAATCAGGAATGTAAAATAGATTCCATCCCGCAGAGCTGGTCTGTTTTATCCGGAGGCGGACAAGTTGCGCGCAGCAAAGTTGCCATGAATTCAGCGTATGCATTCCTAGTCAAAAAAGAACAGTCCGTGGTCCGTCTCTTTGATCCGCCTTTTAATCTGGCTGTTCCCAATCCGGGTTATATCCGGGGATATCTGCCTGGCGTCAGGGAAAACGGCGGACAATACACGCATGCAGCCGTTTGGCTGATCATGGCCACAGCTGCACAGGAAGACAAACAAAATACCTATGACCTGATCCGTTTAATTAATCCCCTGAACCATGGCGATACCGCAGAAGGAATCAGGAAATATAAAACTGAACCCTATGTGATTGCCGCCGATGTATACGCTGTAGAGCAGCGGGAAGGTATGGGGGGATGGACCTGGTACACCGGTTCTGCAGGATGGATGTACCAGTTACTTGCGGAATCTTTTTTTGGATTGAAAAGAACCGGGAACCGCCTTACCGTCAAACCCTGCGTACCAGACGACTGGCAGGACTGGCAAATTCATTACCGGTTCGGAGAAACTGTATATGATTTGCATTTCAAAAGGAATGACGGCATTAAGCAATTCAACCTGGTTGTAGACAAAGTGGAACAGGAATCCCAGGATCTGCTGATGGTTAATGATCAACTACATCATGAAGTTACCATCAACATACCGGTCTTTGCGGAAAGCCTGAATACAGTGAGCAGCTAAATAGTAATGATTAATTATTAATGATTAGTTATTAACGGAATTAATAATTAATCATTACTAATTAATAATTGTTCTAAGAAGCTTTTTTCTTTTTTGTCTGCAGGCTTTCTTTCAATTGAGCCATCAGATCTTTTGACTTGCTATGCACGACGCGAAGTGGTGAGGGTTGAATTTTCTTTCCCTTCGCCTTAGCCTGGATGAGTTTGAGCAACTGGTCGCTATAAGTGTCTTTATATTTTGAAATATCAAATTTGCCTGTCAGTTGGTCAATAAGCGCCATAGCCATTTGCATTTCCCCTGCTTTGATGGTTGAT
>JBGPBW010000175.1:0-10427 GCA_041481385.1 Puia sp. | reverse complement strand
TTAAGTAATGTTTTCCTTTCGATATTCAATTCATAGATTAACCCGGACATACTGGAAATTAAAACTTTACCATTAGGCAATAAGTGTAATGATGGACCTAGTGTGAAGTAGAGTCTTTTTTTCCCAACATCATTGGGTCGAAACGCATCATACCTAAAAGTAAGTTTGAAATAGGAATTGAATACGTATACACCTCCTTTTGAGGATACGACTAAATTTCCTTTTTTGTCAATAAGAAGATCCTGTATATCATTAGTTGGCGCTAATAGTTCTTTGGTGGAATTAATTAATAATGATTTGACCTCGCCATTTTTCGCATTAAGAACAGCCAGTCCACCCTCTGTCCCAATTTCCAATTGGTGGTTAACATTTGGTAATATTTTATTTATTGTATTAGAAGGCAGTTGGTTTTTTGAGCCAAGGCTGTAATATTTTTCGAAATCTTTGCCATCAAATCTATTGAGACCGCTTTTAGTGGCTATCCAGATAAATCCATCTTCGTCTTGAGTTATAGCGTTGCACGAATTGTTAGACAATCCCTGGTCAGTTGTGTAATTATCAAATATTAATTTCCTGGTTTGTGCGTTTGATGTCAAAGCAAAATAGCAATGCAGAAATAGTATGACTCCTGTAATTTTCAGAAATGTTTAATTATGTCTATTTATTTAATATTTGTTTAAAGTTAATGTAATTAGTTTGGCGGGTCTAATCAATAGTTAAGGTTTGGTTTGCTAATATTCTGGTTTTAGCTAATGCTTTGTCACAAAAATGAAGTATTAGAATGGAAGAAAATTGCGGATACTCAGGTTTCGAAAGAATCACCAATTTAGGTGATTGGCAGAATGCTGATTTGAATTTAATTTTATATCAATCTACTTGTTCTTTGTAATGGAGGTCTATTTTTCAGAATTCCCACGCAGTGAATTTGGGTACTAAAAAATAACCAAGACAGTCCATGCTGGTATTATGAAACGATTTATCATTTGACACTATCTATCTTTAGACGGCTTGATTTTAGTTAAATATATTTTTATGTGCGGTTTATTCCTGGCTACAGTAATGTATATTTTTAGCAGTAATTGTATTAACAACGTTGCGGCAGATACCGGGACGGAAAAGATATCAATTCCCATTATTTATTCATTCAAAAGCGTCATGATTTATGGCGATTTTAGTGCTTACATAACTGAAGGTGTTGATAGTAGGATTATTGTAAGTAAGGAAGAAGCAAATGACTTGAAATTTAAAGTGGATAATGGAGTACTCGTTATACGAAGGAAGAAACCTCTCTTTGGCGGAAATTACCATTTAAAGATTATCATAGTAGTGAAAGAAGTGAGATGTATAAGTGTCATGGATGACTCCGAAGTAAGAACTGTTGGTATTCTCGATTACCTAAATTTAAAACTGGAAATATATGGTGACGGTGCGATTTATGCCCATACGAAAGCGAATGAGGTTAATACTTTGATAAAAGGGTTAGGAAAAATAGAGGTTCAGGGGAATTTTAAAAATGCAATTGTAGATAAAGATGCGTTTGGTAATATGGTCACAAAATATAATTAACCAAATTTAGTGTCGGTCAATAATAGCCCAAACGCGGTTGTTGTGGTTGATAAAACAAAATCAATGGAGTTGAAATTTAGAAAAAAGCTTTATTTAGGAGTGAAATAATTTTTGATTCGGCAGGCATTTGTCATTTTCAGATTACAAAAAATATTGAATCCCCTTCTGAAGGGAGGTAATTATTTATGTTATTCATTTATAAGCAGCCCTACATTTTTCCCCCCTGTCGTTTTAGGCGCATGTCGGCGATGTTCGCATTATTTTGCTTAATTGGCTCAAATTATTTTCATTATTTATGGATTTCTACTAAAATAAATTATCATAAACTGTCTATTTGCATGTACATTACTAATCGCATCCGCAGTCCTTTACCGGGATAGGTCTATTTTTCCACGAGATAAACTGAAGTCTAAAAAATTTCTCTAGTGAGACATTTGCCGTTTAATTTTTAATCATTGGCGGGTCGTATTACTATGTGTTATATCAATAGAAAATATTAAAAAACGTTTTATGAAATATTTCTTTCTTCTGTTATTTTTCCCGATTATTTTGGTTGCGCAGGAACACAGCAACAGTTTGTACGACAGTATCATGAGGGCAGAAGTGGCCTTGAATGGTTTTAATGGGAATGTACTGGTTGCAAAAGCCGGAAAGATCGTTTTCCAGAAATCTTATGGATACCGGAATTATGATACCAAAGAATTGCTGGACAGTAATTCGGTATTTGAACTTGCTTCGGTTAGCAAGCAGTTTACTGCCGTATGTATTCTGCAATTGATGGAGGCTGGGAAATTGAAATTATCTGATTCGCTCAGGCAGTATTTTCCTGAGATGCCATATAACAATATTACCATTCGACAATTATTGACCCATACATCGGGCTTGCCGGATTATACAGATAGCATGGGTAATTATTGGAATCATAAGCATATTGCTTTTAATAACGACGCGATCCGGTTTCTGGAAAGCGAGAAACTACCAGCGAACTTCAAACCCGGTAAAAAGTGGCAATATTGCAATACTGGTTATATGCTACTGGCAAGTATTGTTGAGAAACTGTCGGGGTTGACTTTTCAGGACTATCTGCAACAACGTATATTCAAACCATTGCACATGAATCATTCCCGGATATATAATACCAGACGGTCATCAACGGAGATCATACCAGACTACGCTTATGGTTTTGTCTATTCTGATTCACTAAAAAGATATATTCTGCCTGATAGTTTACCAGCACTTGATATTGTTTTTTATTTGGACGGAATAGTCGGTGACGGCTGTGTCAATTCGACAACTGCAGATTTATATAAATGGGACAGGGCACTCAAAAATCACGTATTGTTGCGGGAAGATGTACAACAGGAGATGTTTTCATCACAAGCTATAGTAGACACGACTTTAAAGGTATTTTACGGTTATGGAGAAGTTTTGGGACGTAGCATGTTTGGCTTGGGGAATTTTATTAGGCATGATGGTGGATGGCCAGGTTATGCTACAGTAATAATTCGTTATTTAAAAGATGACATAACTATAATAATACTGTCTAACAACGAATCAAATAATAATTGGCCTCGAAACATGTTGGCCTATAATATTTCCGAAAAGCCGGTTGAGGTCCCATATAAACACGAAGCAATAACTGTAAACATCTCTCAATTTGATAGCTACCTGGGTAAATACAGGATACCATATATTCCCTCATTAAATTTTATTTTAACTAAAAGAGAGGGGAAGATATTTGTTCGATTTGAAAAAGATACGTCAGATGTCGAATTTAAGCCGGAATCTTCGGCTAAATTATTCAATACGGGCAAGAACGATCAGCAAATAGAGTTTACTCAGAATTCCATTGGAACAAAACAGCAGGTATTTTTCATTGACAATGGTTTAAAAACGGAAATTGTAAAAATCGATTGAAAATTTGGTTTATCAAATAGCGTACAAGGCGCAAACTTAAAAATGAAACTATTTCCATTTTTCCTTCTGTTTTCGATATTTGTTTCGGGACAAAAATCTAAAAATACAGATACGACGTATTATTTTCCTGCTGAATGGGAGCCACACCGCGGGATGATTGTTTCATTTGATAATGAAACAAGAGCGGATTCAGTTTCAGTCAATATGGTGAAGGCCGTTTGTTGTAATACGAAGGTTTACTGCGTGATCGCGGCGGACAGCCTTATTCCATATTATAAGAGCTGGTTTCAAAAGGAAAACCTGAGCCTGGATAGTATCCGGTTTATTTTGTTCGGACTTTCGCAACCCTCCATTCGCGATCCGATATTCTTTTTAAAGAACGACCGCCGGGATCTTAAGATCATGGACTTCAGATGGGTTGACTATGGATATCAGCCGGATTCCGCCGGTCTTAAAAACTTCCTTCAATGGAATGCTAAGGATAGAAAATTATTTAAAGATAATTTTTTGGCAACTTTTCCTTTTTCCACGGAACAATCCGATATGGTTGCAGAAGGCGGATCGATTGAAGTTAATGGCAAGGGGGTTTTACTTCAGGTAGAATCCGTAAATATGCATCGTAACCCAACCCTCACAAAAGAAATCCAGGAAAAGGAATTAAAGAAATATTTGGGAATCAGCAAGGTTATCTGGCTCAAGATTGGTCCGGCAGATGATGGTCAAGGTGATAATATTATTACGGCTAATTATATAGGCATGGGAGGTGCCTGGGGTCATGTTGATGAATTTTGCAGATTTGCCAATGCGGGTACCCTCTTTTTGACATACCCGGATGTTTTGGATACTTTAAATAATCCGGTATCCAAAATCACTTTTGAAAGAATGAAAATTAACTATGGGATATTGGAAAAGGCGACCGATCAGGATGGAAATCATTTTAAGATTGTAAAAATCCCGGAGCCGGATTTTGACCCCATCCGGTATATTCTGGATTCCGCATCGATAGACAAGCGAACCAGGAATTATTCTAAATATTTTATAGACAATTATCATTTTAAAAATTATGACACTTGCTATACGGTTCCCGCAAGCAGTTACCTGAACTATCTTGTCACCAACCATAAAATTCTGATTCCAAAATATTGGCGGGAAGGCAAACCCTTATCAATGAAAGAAAAAGATGAAAGGGTAAGAAAGATATTTGAAAAATACTTTCCAGATCGGGAGATTGTTCAAATAGATCCTAGAGGATTAAATTATCGAGGGGGCGGAATACATTGCTGGAGCCAGCAAATACCCTACTGAATTCTTCAATATTTTTTCGATAGCTAAAGTAATATCCTCCGATTCCGTTGGGTTAGCCGGGAATTGGCGATGAAATAGTAACGAGTTATTTGTCTTGATCTAATGATATTTTGAATCGTTCACACTTAAATGATATTATTCCGCGACCGAAGAATCTATAAATATTAGAGCAAAATGAACCCTAAAGGCAGCCGGGAAAAATATTAAAATTACTTTATTCGTATAGTCCTTTCACTTCAACAATAAATCTCTAAGACCCCAACCAAAAACATGAAAAAGCTTCAACTGGTGTTTGCAATAACATCTATGTTCAGTGCCCCTCTTTCTATGTTCGCTATTAACACTAATGATACACGCATGCTGACCCAACCCGCCATTAGCGCTGACCATATTGCTTTTATCTATGCGGAAGATCTTTGGGTGGCAAATATTGACGGCTCTCAGCCCAAAAGACTTACCGTTGATGAGGGCGTTGAATCCAATCCTTTCTTTTCGCCCGATGGCAAACTGATCGCTTTCAGCGCACAATATGAAGGCAACACCGATGTTTACGTTTTACCCGTTGAAGGGGGTATACCCAAAAGACTAACCTGGCACCCGGGAAATGACTATGTAAGAGGATTTACAAAAGATGGCAATTCCGTGCTTTTCATTTCACAAAGAGCTTCGTTTACAAGAAGGTATTTTCAGCTATTTACGGTGCCTGTTACTGGTGGACGTGAAACACAATTGGAAATCCCAAATGCTTTCAATGCATCTTACTCTCCAAACGGTCAGGAGATAGCATATACTCCTTTCCCTGAAGCGTTCAGACAATGGAAACACTACCGGGGCGGTATGATCGAGAATATTCTGTTGTTTTCTTTTGCAGATAAATCGGTCATAAAAATTCCCCAACCAGCGGAAGGATGTAACGATACCCAGCCATTATGGATCGGCAATACCATCTATTTCAGGAGCGACCGGAACGGTGAATTCAACCTTTTCTCTTACGATATCTTATCAAAACAGATTAATCAATTAACAGCATTCAAAGATTTCCCCGTGCTGAATGTATCTGGCGAAAATGGAAAGATATTATTTGAGCAGGCCGGCTACCTGCACATTTTTGATATCAACGGGAGTGCATCGAAAAAATTAACCATCGGCATTGCAGCTGATCTGCTTGGGCTTAGGCCGCGTTTTGTGAAAGGGGCGAAGTACATCCGATTCGGAGACATTTCGCCATCAGGATCCAGAGCAGTATTTGATTTCCGCGGAGAAATCATAACTGTGCCAGCCGAAAAGGGCGATTACCGGAATATAACGAATACAACAGGAGCGCATGAAAAATATCCGGCCTGGTCTCCGGATGGAAAATCTATTGCCTATTTTTCTGATCAGACCGGGGAGTATGAACTATATATCCAGTCCCAGGACGGCAAAGGCGATATAAAAAAGTTCAAATTGAATGGTACTGGTTTTTATGCTTATCCAAGATGGTCGGCTGACAGCAAAAAAATCGACTATGTTGACAATGGGTGCAATCTATATATCCTGGATTTAACTACAGGGGGTATTCAAAAGGTAGATACAGATGAAATATATACGGCTGATTCATTCCGGGATTTTTCCAGCGACTGGTCTTTTGATTCCAAATGGATAGCGTATTCGAAAGTCACTGCCACACTATACAAGCGCATTTATTTATATAATACGGAACAAAAAAAATCATACCCGCTCACCGATGGACTCAGTGATGTGTCAGAACCAAGGTTTGACCGCAATGGTCGTTTCCTTTATTTTTTTGCCTCCACAGATGCTGGACCCATTATCAACTGGGAACAGTCCAGTATTGATTTCAGGAGCACCAATACCATTTATCTGGTAACACTTCAAAATAAAACGCTCTCCCCTTTTGCCAAAGAGAGCGATGAAGAAAATATACAAAAAGAGGATACTGCGGCTAAAAAGAAAGATAGTCTGAAAGCCAAACCTGTTGAAAAAACACCTGACGAACTGAAAATTGATTGGGATAACATTCAAAACCGGATTGTTGATATCCCCATTAAGGCTGGCAATTACATGAATCTGAATATAACGGAAGATGGCAGCCTGATCTATATCAATGCTATCGAGAATGGATCAACGACGCTGCACAAATATGATTTTAAGAAACGGAAAGATAATGAAGTAATGGAACTAAGTGATTATGATGTTTCTGCCGATGGGAAAAAAATGCTCTACACAAAAGACGAAAGCTGGGGTATTGTTACGGCCGGGGAAAAGCCTGAGTCGGGGAAAGGCATGTTAAACCTGGCGGATATCCAGGTAAAGATTGATCCCCTGTCGGAATGGGCAGAAATTTTTGATGAGGCCTGGAGAATCAACCGGGATTATTTTTATGATCCTGGTATGCATGGTGTGAACTGGGCTGGAATGAAAACCAAATATGCTGTTTTTCTACCTAATTTATCCTGCAGGAGCGATTTAAACCGGTTAATGCAATGGCTGGGCAGTGAACTGATGGTGGGGCATCATTTTATTTTAGGATTGGGAGATCAGTTTTATACAACCCAACCCGTGAAAGGTGGCTTGTTGGGCGTTGATTATTCCGTGGCTAATGGAAGATACAGGTTTAAAAAAATATATGGTGGCCTGAACTGGAATCCTGAGTTGAAATCTCCCCTTACTGAGCCGGGCGTCAATGCCCGGGAGGGAGATTATTTGATCTCTGTGAATGGTGATAATGTGACATCGTCAGATGACGTATACCAATATTTTGAAAATACAGCTGGAAAGATCGTTGAATTGACTATCGGACCCAATCCGGGAAAAGAAGGTTCACGGGTAGTGACGGTGGTGCCTATAGAAAATGAAATTGCGCTGAGGAACCGTGATTGGGTGGAGGGCAATCTACGAAAAGTAACAGAAGCAACAAAAGGCCAGGTAGCTTATGTTTATGTGCCCAATACAGCAAAGGATGGGCATGATTATTTTAAACGTTATTTCTATCCCCAGGCAAACCGAAAGGCAATCATTGTTGATGAGCGATTCAATGAAGGAGGTGATCTGGCAGATTATTATATCAACCTGTTATTAAACCCTTATCAGGCCTACTGGCATATGCGGTATGGGAAAGACCTGAAAACACCCAGCGCCTCCATACAGGGACCAAAGGTTATGATCACGGATGAGACCGCCGTATCCGGTGGCGATATGTTGCCCTGGATGTTCAGGAAATTCAAAGTGGGCACCCTCGTTGGAAAGCGCACCTTTGGCGCTCTTGTAGGCATTATGGGTTTTCCTGAATTTATTGACGGAGGAAATATAACAGCGCCCAATCTGGCCATCTGGACCGAGGATGGTTTTATAGTTGAAAATGTGGGTGTGAGCCCGGATATTGAGGTTGAGCAAACTCCATCTGATGTAATTAATGGGAAGGATCCTCAATTAGAAAAAGCCATTGAAGTTGCATTGAAAGAGCTGGAGAAAAACCCACCAGCTGATCCGGTGAGACCTCCTTATCCGATTAAAGCGGGGAAATGATTGTCAAAGAACCTTGTTATACGCCGCGTAGATTTAAAAAAGCATATCTAAACGAAAGAATTGCACATGAAAAAAAGAATAATTATTCCTGTATTCTTTGTCTCAGTATCAAGTACTCTAGCTCTTATTCCTGTAGACAAAATGTCGGATCCGATTTCGACCACTGTAAAAACTACAGAGGGTGTCGTTGAAGGAATAAGAGGAAAATCAGGGATTTTATCTTTTAAAGCCATTCCCTATGCTGCACCGCCAGTCGGAGAACTAAGGTGGAAAGCACCGCAAGCCATGAAACCATGGGCTGGTATAAAAAAATGTGAAGTATTTGGGCCCAGTCCCATGCAGGCAAAACCAGTCCCGTTTAGTATGTGGTCCGAGGAATTTTTTATTCCAAAGGAACCGATCAGTGAAGATTGCCTTTACTTAAATGTTTGGACCGGAGCAAATTCATCAAAGGCAAAAAGACCGGTATTGGTTTGGATATATGGAGGTGGGTTTACCGCCGGTGGTAGTGGTGTGCCCATCTATGATGGGGAATCCATGGCCAGAAAGGGTATTATTTTCGTCAGCTTAAACTATCGTGTCGGAATCTTTGGTTTTATGGCCCATCCGGATCTGACGAAAGAATCTCCTCACAAAGTTTCCGGAAATTATGCATTGCTGGATCAAATTGCGGCATTGAGATGGGTCAGGAGTAATATTGCATCTTTTGGGGGTGATCCGGACAATGTCACCATTGATGGTCAGTCAGCCGGTGCCGGGGCTGTCAATTGTCTGATCGCCTCACCATTGGCGAAGAGTCTTTTCCAAAAAGCCATCGCTCAAAGCGGGGCTGACTTCTTAAAGGAAACGCCAGGCTCACCGGATATTATCGACTCCAATCTGCAACAGGCCGAGCAGGAGGGAATTCGTGTATCTGAGCAACTAAAAGCTTCTTCACTGGCAGAACTTAGAAATATTCCAGCGGAACAGTTGCTAAAACTGAATTTCAATGACTGGTCTGGGCCTGTCGTAGACGGTTATTTTTTACCGCAAACCGTAGCTGCTATATTCAAACAGCATAGAGAAAATAACGTAGCACTGCTCACGGGTTGGAACAAGGATGAAGTCCTGTTTGGGCATATAAAAACAGCAGCTGATTTTCAGAAGGACATCGAAAAGAATTTTGGTTCTTACGCAAAAGAACTATTGGAATATTATCCAGCATCCAATGATTCGGAAGCCACTATTTCACAACGAAAACTATCGAGAGATCTTTATTTTGGCGCAGAGAATTACACCTTCGCTAACATAGAAACCAGTCACGGAAAAACTGTATACGTTTACCGGTTTACAAGAAGAGTACCTGGATCAGGTGAATATGCAAAATATGGTGCATTTCACGGAGGTCAGATGTATTATGTGCTTGATAATCTCAAATTTGCAAATCGTCCTTGGGAGCCCACAGACTATCAGTTGGCTATCACCATGTCATCCTACTGGGTGAATTTTGTAAGGTCTGGAAATCCAAATGGGGAGGGACTACCGGTATGGCCAATCTATGAAACGCATTCGAAAAAAATCATGGATCTGGGAGATCATTGTTCAGCGAAAACAATGCCAGATTCATCCAGCCTGAATTTTTTGTCTTCGATATTGATTGCTAACTAATCAGAATGCGTCAAAATCAAACGATTATTTTTCTTAGCTGACGATTGATTTAAAACCGCCTCCTCGTAGCCAGATTCAGAACTCACGGGCCTGTTTATTCCAGTCAGCCACAGTGAATCTGCTAAGAGATGATGAATATAAGAATACGCAAGAGCCCCACCGACCATTGTAAACATTATATTCCAGCACCTAATTTTATTTCGTGGAGATTTTTACAGCGGATCAGAAATCATCTTTCGAAGGTTTTTTACGCATAAATTCCTTGAGCCGATCCTGGGTTAATCGTATTTCGGTCAGGGTATTTACAAATAGATTTCTTTCCATCTTTTTTGTACTGCCCTTATATGAATCCGTATAGGCCTGATCCAATGATAGTATCCCATTTGTATAATGCTCAGGTTTTCTTTTATCACTTTGTCCTACTGAACATTCCGCAGAAAATCCATACATGCGATACTTGTATT
>JBGPBW010000174.1:0-10459 GCA_041481385.1 Puia sp. | reverse complement strand
TCGTTTTAATACATGTTTTTAAAGATTACTGTGCACTATTGTTTTTCAAGGGGGCCCTGCTTAAGGATGACTACGGAATTCTAATCCAGCAAACGAAGAATGTGCAGTCGGCGCGGCAGATCCGCTTCACCAATACCCGCGAGATCGTTAAAATGAAAACTGTGCTGAAAGCTTATATCTATGAAGCCGTTGAAGTGGAAAAAGCCGGATTGAAAGTGAAACTTAAAAAGCCCCAGGAATTTGTTATTGCTGAGGAATTTAAGGACGGGTTAAAAAAAATGCCCGCGCTGAAGACGGCGTTTGAAAAATTAACACCCGGACGGCAAAGAGCATGGCTTCTTTATTTTTCTGCACCCAAACTATCCAAAACCCGGGAGGCGAGGGTTGAAAAATCTATGAAGCAAATTCTCAGTGGAAAGGGACTAAATGATTAAGGTCATATTCGATTACAAAGAGCAATATGAATCCCAAGATTGATCAATATCTGAGTACAGTCGAAAAATGGCAGGAGGAACTCAAGGCTTTGAGAAAAATCCTGCTTGAATGTGGACTGACCGAAGAATTGAAATGGGGAACTCCATGTTACAGTTTTCAAGGTACCAACGTAGCCATAATAGGTGGATTAAAAGAATACTGTGTACTGAGTTTTTTCAAAGGCGTTCTGTTACATGATGCAGATGGTATTCTGATCAAAGCCGGGGAAAATACACAGGCGGGACGTCTGATCCGGTTTACTCATGTTCGGGAAATCGTTGGGATGGAGCCCGTCCTCAAAGCCTATATCTATGAGGCGATTGAAGTAGAAAAAGCCGGTTTGAAAGTGAAGCTTAAAAACCCTGAAGAATTTATCATTGCAGAGGAATTTAAAGACAGGTTAAAAAAAATGCCAGCCCTAAAGGCGGCCTTTGAAAAACTGACACCTGGAAGGCAAAGAGCATGGCTTCTTTATTTTTCTGCGCCCAAATTATCAAAAACCCGGGAGACAAGGGTTGAAAAATCCATAAAGCAAATACTCAGTGGTAAAGGGATCAATGATTAGCTCATTTGAAATCATTTCAAAAGAAATTTTAACCAGCAAAAAATAAAATAAAATGAAAAATTCAAAATTGATCATCTATTGGATAGCCACCATATTAATGTCAGTCGGCATGTTCGGAAGCGGCGTAGCCCAGATTATCAGGGCAAAACAGATGGTTGACATTATCAATCATGTGGGTTATCCGCTGTATGTTATGACCATATTGGGCGTTTGGAAAATTCTGGGGGTAATAACTATTTTACTTCCGGGATTTAAACTGCAAAAGGAATGGGCATATGCCGGATTCTTTTTCCTGATGTCGGGCGCCCTCTTTTCCCATCTGGCCATGGGTGATGGCGGAAAAGGCATTATCGGACCATTTATGCAGCTTGTATTTATTGTTACATCCTGGTATTGTCGCCCGGATTCACGGAAATTAGCGATCGTTTAAATGTCAGACGGTCAACGGTCAACGGTCAACCGCCAACGGCTCCTGTGCTTTGCTTTCAAATCCGTATAGGATCATCATTAAACCGAGGGACATGAAGGCGTCCACGGCAGGATAGGAATAGGCGAAAGGATTGTTGGAATGCCAGTTGGTAAATACGACACCCAGCATAATGATCATCAAACCCAGGGCGGCGAGGGGACCAGTCTTTAATTTGAAATGAAGCAGGATTCCGATTCCTCCCAATGTTTCCGTGATGATGATGAAATATAGAAACCAGCGTGCATATCCATAGTCTTTGAACTGCTGCACCAGGTCGTCAAAGTTTTTTAATTTATAGCCCGTCTCGATAATGAATCCAAAACCGTTGATCATCGTAATGGCCCATAAACTGTTGCTGATTATTCTTTGAAGATCATACGGACTTCCAGTTTGATTTTTAGATTTTAATAGCTGTGATATGTGCGCTAAAAAATATCCGATCAACAGGAAGTTTAAAGATTTTCCCCAGTTAAGCACAAAGACCATCGCGTTCATCAGGGCTGCATTTTGAATGTTTGCAAAATTGACCAGGGCGGCATTGAAGACTAAGAGTGATGCGATGACCATATAAATCCTGGAAATCTGACCATCCTGTTGGCCATTTGGTTTAATGATGAAGCCGAGCAGGCATCCGGCCAATATGATGGCGATGAAAATCAGGATGGGCATGGGTTCTGGTTTAGTATAGTCAGTATGTATCCGGGAAAACAGGATGCATTGAAATTATAATATAATTTCCCCATGACCCTCACCCTTAGCGGGGGAAAATGAAGCTGTTGCGGAAATTTATAATTTCAATATGATTCGATCTTCGACAGAATTATTCTGACTCACCCATATTGCGGATTAGATTAAAATCGCATCCACAATACCTGCCGGCATGTACGCTTTATTGCGATTCCCTTTTATTTTTCCTTCTTTCATAAGAGTATATTCCAGGGAAACCCCCATAACGACCAGGCTTGATTTCGGTGTGGGCAGGTTTATGGGAATAATTTGCTTTTCCCGCTGCTTTCCGTTGTAATCTATGGTAATCTGGGTGGAGAAATTTCCCAGCTGCGTCCCGAATTCCCTGTCGCATACTCCTACGGCAATCTTACATAAAACAGAAACTGTAGAGGAAGGAGCAACAATAGATTCAGTTGGAATAAATGCAGGGATCTCAATCCGCAGTTGACCGGGAACGGAGTTTTTTATTTTGAAAGCGACCCGCCACCTTTGACCAACCGGCTTACTGGTTTCATCAAATGAAAAATCACCCAACTCTCCGGGGGTGGTTTCACTTGCATAAGCACTTAATCCCGAAAGCCACTGAAAGACGGTGGCTACCAGCCTTCCCTGCATTTTTTTATCGGCAGGTTCGGGGATTACCGATACGAGTAGTGTGCGGATATTACTGGCCAATCCCGATGCATGACCAAACTCACTGGCCCTGCGCTTCGTGGCCTTGGTCTGTTTGAATTTTCGTGGAGCGGCGCGGGTAAAGAACTTGTCGCCAACTCGGTAGTGAATCAGGTTTCCCGTTCTGCCGACCAGTCCCATCGGTGGTTGTGATGCCATAAGCGGGTATTTATAAGGGGTTGATTCGAGATGTATTCGATACGAATATAATACTTATTTGACAATAATCCATAATAAGTCCGGTATTATCGGACTTACTACGGACTATTCTGAGTTTCGTATCGAATTCATATCGAACGCATATCGAACAAAGCCAGAAGGAAGATCCTGCATTCCTTATAAAAATTCCTGCCTTCTCGCAGGCAAAATCCGGCAAATTACCCTGTTTTTCAGGGGAATAGCAATTGCTAAAGCGTAATTAGTCAGCAGCCAGGAAGATGGATGATTATATGGAACCAGGAGATTATATCAGTGCCGTTTGAAATACTGGACTTCCCTTTCATGTTTTTGGGCAGCTTCCCGGCTCTTAAAAGTGCCCAGGTTCCGGCTTTTTTTTGTTTTCGGATCGGTCTTACGGGAATACAGGCGGTATTCCCCGGTTTTTAATTTACGTATCATGGGTTTTGGGGAACTTTTGCAAAGGCCATGCCCTCCCTGATCCTTCAAGGCAGGCTTTCTTATTCATTCTAAACGGTTTATGCATTGCCAATAAATATTTTCATATTATAATAAATAATTATTGTTTATCAATAAATATTTATCTATATTTGCATTCTAAACAAATTAATATGAAAAGAAAAACAGAGACAATTTTAACGATTTCAAAATTTTTAGCCTTACTCGGCGGCGTTTGGTATTCAATCCTATGGGGTAGCCAGTTGACGACACTGATAGCCAGTTTTATAAACCCGGACTGGGCAAAACGCACTTATGAAGTAGACCTGAATTTATTCAGCATCCGTGAGCATAGTACCGGGTTTTATGCTTACGCCATGTGCCTGACTATTGCGGTCTCAGTCCTAAAAGCGACCATTTGGTTTGTTGTATTTGACTTATTGTCGAAGCTTAAACTTCAAAACCCTTTTTCGATGGAAGTGGAAAAAAAATTAGAAAGAATTGCCTACCTGTTGCTTGGTGTTTGGATCGTAAGCAGCATTTTCTGGAAGATATATATTCATTACCTGTCGGAAGCCACGGGCATAAAGCTGCCAACTAACAACAATGGGGACGAATATCTTTTCATGGCTGGCATGATTTACATCATTTCCCAGGTCTTCAAACGTGGAATCGAAATTCAGGAAGAAAACAATTTAACCGTATAACCAATGTCAATTATTGTAAACCTTGATGTCATGATGGCGAAACGAAAAATGTCGCTAAATGAACTTTCAGAAAAAGTCGATTTAACCTTATCAAATCTATCCATATTAAAAACCGGGAAGGCAAAAGCAATCCGTTTTAGCACTTTAGAGGCTATTTGCAAAGTATTGAATTGCCAGCCTGGTGATATTCTTGAATTTGTTGAAGACATAAAAAGCTAAATTATTTATGAAAAAAGCACTCCTGATTATATTATTTGCCGCTATTACTGTTGCCGCAAATGCCCAAAATGACGAAAGCATTTTAATTGGAAAAAAAACGACTATTTTTTCCAACATACTAAAAGA
Organism: Puia sp.; assembly: GCA_041481385.1. Lineage (GTDB taxonomy): Bacteria > Bacteroidota > Bacteroidia > Chitinophagales > Chitinophagaceae > Puia. The sequence goes on along the minus strand of JBGPBW010000174.1, from coordinate 5,883 downwards.
AAATAGAAAAATTTGGATTTACAATCCAGGTCAAACGGCAATAATTCCCATTGCAGATAAACGTTATCCTGTTGTGTATGTTTTAGATGGAGAGTCTCATTTTCTATCAACCGTTGGGATGATACAACAATTAAGCCAGGCAAATGGAAATGCAATTTTACCTGAAATGATCGTGGTGGGTATAGAAAATACCAACCGGTCAAGAGACCTTACTCCATCTTTAGTTACACCTGATAACAATGGCAAAGCAAATCCGTTTGTGAATTTTTTGGAAACTGAGTTAATACCGTATGTGGACAAGAATTACAACACGGCACCCTACAGAATATTAGTTGGGCATTCCCTTGGGGGACTTACTGCAATTGACATCCTTACAAATTCACCTAAATTATTTAATGCATATGTTGCCATTGACCCAAGTATGTGGTATGATGATGAAAAGTTTTTAAATAATACGATTTCTCAAATACCCAATGAAAATTTGCAGGGTACACGACTGTTCATAGGCACAGCCAATACAATGCCTAAAGGAATGGATTTGGCAAAATTGGATAAAGACAGGTCAGCCGAAACACAGCATATTCGTTCAATTTTTAAGTTGGATAACTTCATTAAAGGCCATTCCAATACCGGCTTAAAATATTCACTTAAATATTATGAAAATGAAAGCCACGTTTCAGTGCCATTAATAAGTGAATACGATGGTTTGCGATTTATTTTTAATTATTATCTAATAGATATTACAGAAAAAGACTTAAAGGATTCTACATCCGGTATTGCAACTAAATATAAACAGCATTACGATAAGATTTCAAATGAAATGGGATATAAAAATGCTCCACCCGAGGTATTTATAAATTATTTAGGGTATGATGCCATGTTAAAAAAACAATATACTAGAGCCGAAGCCTTGTTTCAACTAAATATGGAAAACTATCCTAACAGTAATAATGTATATGATTCTTATGCCGACTTTTTAATGGTAAAACACGATTCAATGAATGCTATTGTGTACTACAAAAAAGCATTGGCAATTAAAAATGATGCTGCTACGCAAAGCAAGGTAATTGCGCTTACTCATCCGCAAAAATTTGTTCTTTCCAGCAATGAGTTAGAAAAATATGCAGGTGTGTATACCCTGGAGACATATAAAATTGATGTTAATTTGGAAATTCAGGAAGGAAAGCTTTTGGCAAAAGTTCAGGGTCAGGAGGCTGATGAACTAACGCCTGTTTCAAAAGATATTTTTACAGTAAAAAATAAACTGGGGTATACCATAACTTTTCAAACAAGTGATAACAGGGCTGTTGCATTCACTTCCGTGCAGCCCAATGGCATATTTAAAGCAAATTTGAAAAAATAGTTCCGGAGGCGGGGAGAACTAGTGCTGTTCTTTTTTCAACGATGCAGCATGTTGTAAATCCTTCAGGATGACTTCACTTCGTTCCAGGGCTTCTTTGAATGTATCGGTCACATTCGCTTTGCCGATTTTAAAGAGTAAGCGGGAATCTTTTAATTCCTGTTGTACCTGGGCGCTGTCAACACCTGACAAAATTAATTTAGTACCGTGGTGCGTGGAATCTTTGTATACTTCTTCAAGCGTTTTAATACCGGTCGCATCAATAATGGGTACCTGTCGCATGCGAATGATCAAAACCTTTGGCGGTTTTTCAATCAGACGCATAGCGTCTTTAAATTTGTAAGCAGCTCCAAAAAACAGCGGACCGGTAATTTCGTATACTTCCACATGCGCTGGAATCTTAAAATTACCGATGGCTCCCGGATCTGCTGTTTCGCTCTTATCGTCGATTTCTTTCGTGAAGATATTTACATTGGTGAATTTGATCATATTGCGCATAAAGAGGAAGGATGCCAGCACCATGCCCACTTCAATCGCCACCGTCAGGTCAACCAGCACCGTTAGTAAAAAGGTAGTCAACAATACGGCTACATCCGTTCGCGGACCACGTAAAACAGAAACGAAGGCACGCCATTCACTCATATTATAAGCCACGACAACCAGTATGCCCGCAAGTGTAGCCATGGGAATCAGCGAAGCCCATTTCCCGACAAAAAGCATGATCACCAGTAAAGTAAGCGCATGTATCATTCCGGCGACTGGCGTGCGGCCGCCATTTTTTACATTGGTTGCCGTGCGTGCAATCGCTCCAGTGGCGGGTATTCCCCCGAAGAGAGAGGAAAAAATATTGGCCGTTCCCTGTGCAACCAGTTCCATATTCGATTTGTGGTTTCCGCCAATCATACCGTCAGCGACTACTGCAGACAACAACGATTCAATGGCACAAAGAAGGGCGATGGTAAAAGCAGGCCGGATTAAATTTTTTATCGTCAGAAAATCCAGGTGAGGAATCGATGGTGTCGGAAGTGAAGAAGGAATATTTCCAAACTTGCTTCCAATGGTTTCTACCGGAAGATGAAGCCATTGCATGCAGGCCGTCGTGATCAGGATCGCAATCAGGGAACCGGGAACTTTATGGGTAATCCTGGGCCAGTATTGAATGATGAGAATCGTAATCACGGCGATTCCGGTGGCATATAAATTCACCGAACGAAAATGCAGGAGATAAGCTTTCCATTTATCCAGGAAATCTGCCGGAACGGCGCCCATCGTGATACCAAAAAAATCTTTCACCTGTGAGGATAAAATGATCAGGGCAATCCCGCTGGTGAAACCAATAATTAATGGATGGGGGATAAATTTAATTACAGCACCGAGCCGCGCGAACCCCATGATGATCAGCATCAGGCCGGCCATAAAAGTCGCGATCACCAGGCCGTCCACACCATGCAACTGAACAATTCCGTATACGATGACGATGAAAGCTCCTGTTGGTCCGCCGATCTGCACACGGCTTCCGCCTAGTGCGGAGATGGTGAAACCCGCGATGATGGCCGTGACCAATCCTTTCTCCGGCGAAACGCCTGAAGCGATGGCAAAGGCAATGGCCAGGGGCAGGGCCACGATGCCGACAATCAATCCGGCGAGTGCATCTTTACCGAACTGTTGCTTGTTGTATCCTTTTAATGTGTGAAATAACTTGGGTCTGAACATGGTATATCGTCAAAAAAAATCTCCTGTCTGTTTCGTCCGGTTATCTGATAAGGTATGAATTATTTATTTATTATTTATGAACGCTCGTTCGAAAACAAATTAGTTGACTTAATTTTCGGGTCCTCTGATCTAATAAGAGCTGATGGCTTTATTAAAAGATTTATATTCTCCTTCATTTTATAAAAACCTGGCCAACACACTGGCTGTTGTGATGCCCTCGTTTAATAAAAAAAGATTTATTTCGCAGATTTTTACCGACACATTCAATGATAAGGAATTGAAAGCGCGGATGAGGCATACTTCAGAAGTGCTGCACAATTTTATGCCGGCTGATTTTGCCGGCGCTGCAAAGGTAATTGAAAAACTCATCGTTGCATTAAAGAAAAGCGGAAGGGGAGAAGGCGAACTGGCTTTTATGTTTATTCCGGATTATATAGAACGGTATGGATTGGATGATTTCGAACCTGCTGCAGACGCTCTGGAATCTGTTACACAATTTGTAAGTTGTGAATTCGCAGTTCGCCCTTTTATTCTGAAATACGGCAGTAAGATGATCGGCCGGATGAAAAAATGGTCGACGCATGAAAATCCCAAAGTCAGGCGACTGGCCAGCGAAGGCAGCCGCCCGCGTTTGCCCTGGGCCATGGCCATTCCTGATTTGAAAAAGGATCCATCTCCCATACTGGCCATCCTGGAGAATTTAAATAATGATCCTTCGGAATCAGTAAGAAGAAGTGTAGCCAACAGCCTGAACGATATTGCCAAAGATCACCCGGATCTGGTAATCAGCCTGGCGCGGAAATGGAAGGGCATCAGTAAGGAAACCGATGCCATCATCAAACACGGCAGCAGGACATTGTTGAAGACAGGGCATGCGGAAATTTTGAGTCATTTTGGGTTGAAAGCCGGACAGGTTTTTGTTACCGGGCTTAAAATCCTGACGCCAAAAGTAAACATGGGGAAGGAACTTGTTTTTAGTTTTCAGGTAACGAATGGGAGTAAACAGAAACAAACCATCAGACTGGAATACGGTTTGTATTATGTTAAGGCCAATGGCCTGTGGGCTAAAAAAGTATTCAAGATCAGTGAAAAATCAGTGGGGCCTGGCACGAAGCTGACTGTCGAACGGAAACAGTCTTTTAGAAAAATCACCACCCGGGTCTTTTATCCGGGAAAACATAAATTGTCGATTATTGTGAACGGAGAGGAGAAGGGAGCGAAAATGTTTGAGTTGGTCACTTAGTAATTTGAAAATTTCCAAATTAAATGTATGCCCGAGCTACCAGATATCGAAGTATTTGCAAAAAACCTGGATAAGGTTTTTGCAAATAAGAAACTGCTGAAAGTAAAAGTGGTTAACGGTAAGAAATTACCGGATACGGCTAAGGCCTTGTCCGCTGCGCTGGAAGGAAAAATGGTGAAACGCATTTACCGGTCGGGCAAGGAATTCCGCTTTTTGTTTTCAGGCGGTACACTGCTCGGGCTTCATTTGATGCTTACCGGCGACTTGTTTCTGTTTGAGGAAAAAAATGATCATCATTCCACGATTGTTGAACTCTATTTTGAAGGCAAGACGAACCTGGCGCTGACCGACCGCATGCGAAATGCCTGGATCCGGCTGGATCCGGTAGACCGCCTGGGCAAGGAAGCGCTGGATCTGGAATTCGATGACCTGAAAAAGATTTTCGACAGGAAGACAACGATAAAGAATATCCTGCTGGACCAGGATCTGATCCGCGGAATCGGAAATGGTTATTCCGATGAAATTCTATGGGAAGCCCGGATCTCTCCTTATTCTATTGCCTCCGCGATACCGGACAAGAAAATCAAGGAGCTGGTAAAGATCATTCCAAAAGTTTTATTGGAAGCAACGAAGAAAATCGATAAAGCTTATCCCGGGAGAATCAACGATGAAGTAAAGGAGTTTTTGATCATCCACCGGAAGGTGGACGCCCTGAGCCCAACTGGTCATCCCATTAAAATCGACACCAAGGGCAGCCGCAAAACATACTATACCGATGAGCAGGTGTTGTATGAATAACTCGGACAATGGTTTATTTCAACCCCGCAGTCTTAAGGTTATCCGTCAACGATCCGAGAAAGGCAATGATGTCACTGATTTCTTCCTGAGACAGATGAAGCTTTTTTTCAGAGAGGGTTTGTTCGGGAGTAGCCAGGCCGATTCCGCCGCCGCCGCCCTGGTTATAAAAATCGATGACATCGCGCAGTGTTTTGAAACAGCCGTTGTGCATATAAGGTGCGGTCTGCGATGCATTTCTGACCGTGGGTGTTTTAAATGCGCGCCTGTAAACAAAGACCTGATACAGTTCATACCTTCCCAAATCCTTGTCAGCTGATTTCTTCAATGAAGCCGTCAGTCCGGGAACGCCCAACACCTCGTATTCACTTCGATTGAAAAAAGGCGGCGTAGATCCATTGAAGATGGGAGCAAAATGACAGGTCCCACACTGCGCTTTTCCCATAAATAAATTGAATCCTTTTTTTTGCTCCGGTGACAAAGCGTGTTGGTCTCCCGCAATAAAACGATCAAATGGTGAATTCTTGGGTTGCAGCGTGCTGAGATAAGCTGCCAACGCTGTTTCAATTTGCAACAATATTTCGGAATCATTGAGGTAATGCCGATACTTGTCGTCTTGTAATAATCTTATTTTAAGTTCGGCGACCGAAACATTCATTTCATCCGGACTGCTCAATACATCACCAATCTGATCCTGAAGTGTAACCGCACGACCGTCCCAAAACTGGGCGGACTGACAGGACGCATATAACAGGGTGGGGGTGTTCCTCCG
>JBGPBW010000173.1:0-10495 GCA_041481385.1 Puia sp. | reverse complement strand
TTCTTTCCTTTTTTCTGTAATGGCGGAAGCCAGTTTCACCGCACCATATGCATTTAGAATACCGCCGGAACTGCTTAATTCAGACAGAGGAACCAACTCGTCGGTTCCCGGCTTCTTTGCTTTTGCAGTCGGCATGGTAGCGGATTTTTCGATGCAATATTTTACTTCTTCGGGACTCAATGTGGGGAAATATTCGAGGAGCAGGGCTGCCACACCGGTAACCACTGGCGCTGCCATGCTGGTTCCATCCAGGTTGCCATATTTATTACCACCTGGTAAAGTGGAATAAATGCGGGTGCCGGGGGCAAATACATCCACCTCTCTTTTTCCGTAATTAGAAAAAGAAGCCGTATAACTTTTGAAACTTTCTTCAGCCAGGGGGTCACTGCTGGCACCAACCGTAATCCAGTTCTTAGCCTGCATGTGGGAATTTTTATAATCCGGATTCGGAAAATTGTCGACAGAGTCTACATTCTCTGCATCGTTCCCTGCAGCGTGGATCAGTAGAACACCTTTTGATTCTGCATACTTCACCGCTTCATCTACCCATGTTTTCTGTGGTGAAAGATTTTTCCCGAAACTCATGTTGATCACCCGGGCCCCGTTATTTACTGCGTACCGTATAGCCAAAGCGATATCTTTGTCGTGCTCATCACCATTCGGCACGGCCCTGATCATCATGATCCGTACATTGTCTGCTATACCATTTATTCCCACAGCATTATTACGCTCAGCACCAATAATTCCGCTTACATGGGTTCCGTGCATAGGATCGGTTGCCATAATATCATTATTACCATAAAGACTGTCTTTAATATCACGCTCGTTGTCCTGAACGATATCACCGCGATAATTTTTAGGTGCGGTCTCCTTTATTTCCATCTTCTTTTCTTCGCGATTGGCTTGTTCAGTGAAGTCGCTGATGAAGGTAGTATTCGTCATATCCATGATATGATTCTCTTTGAACAGGTATAACAGAACCGATCTGGCAGTTCGTGTTTCCATGTCCTTTGCCAAAAAGCTATCCAGGTCATTGCCCGTGTATTCCTTTTTATTCATGGCAGCCTGCATTATGCTGTCACTTTTTATACAGGCGTTTACGACACGCTTTAACATGAGTAGGTCCACACCATCATCTGAACCATCGCCCATAATTTTTTTCTTGGCCTTAACCCACATTTCATATTGGTCCCGGCCTTCGGTATTGAGACTGTCTACCCTTATTTTTTTGTTTTCAAATTCTTCTTTGTATTGATAATACACCCGTCCTTCTTCCTGTGAATCGTCTTTTACATTTTTTCCATCTTTCCCTCCGATGAAATTCCAACCATGGATATCATCTACGTATCCATTGTGGTCGTCATCCAGTCCGTTGCCAGGGATCTCTCCAGGATTGGTCCAGAGAATGTGAACGAGGTCTTCCTGTAAAGTATCTACTCCGGAATCAATGACAGCTACCAGAACCGTTTTACTTTTTAGATTTTTCAGTTTTAGAAAATCGTAGGCTTTGTCGAGGCTAATGCCGTAGACACCGTCTTTTTCTTTGTCCATCAGGTGCCATCCCTTGACAAGTTCAGTTTTGGAATAAGTTCCTTGGGCAATGGACCTGGCGGATATACTAAGCAGGATTAAAGCAAACAGGCTATGTCTGATACGGATCGTCATCGTGGAAATTTTATATAACAAGTAATCGTTTTTGGAGTGACTCCGGCTTTCCGGTTTCGTTTAAATTATTTTGACCCGCAAAGATCACCATATGTTTAATATATATGTCAATCCGGCCCAGGTATTAACGGTTATTTAATTGAAAAATGCATACTACCCGCCGGTTTTGCGCTTTGCCTGCTTTCGTCATATTGTTTGCAATAGGCCGCGTGTCGCCGTAACCCTTTACCTGTATTCGGTTTTCCGCGATACCCAGGGACAAAAGTACTTTTTTGACGGCATTTCCCCTATCTATAGATAAGGTCATATTGTAAGCGGGTTCTCCGGTATTATCAGTATGACCTTCAATGAGTAAAGCCATATCCGGGTTCGTTTTTAAACTATCTGCCAATTCACGGATTGCAGGGTAAGAATTTTTTGTCAATTCTGTGCTATTGGATTTGAACATAATACTGGCTGCCAGTAGTTGGGCCCTTTTGTTGATTGCCGCTACCGGACAACCCTGGTTTTCCGCCGGACCGGCCAGATCGGGGCATTTATCCAATTCATCGTTTATGCCATCCTGATCACGGTCGGGGATGGGACATCCATGGTATTTTGCGGGTCCGGGCGTGTTCTTACAGGAATCCTCCTCATCATTGACCCCGTCCAGATCGCTATCAGGTATCGGGCATCCATGATAACGTGCCGGCCCCGGAACGGATTTACAGGAGTCCATTTCATCATTAACTCCATCATGATCAGAGTCAGGAACCGGGCAGCCATGCCAGCGTGGAGATCCCGGTATCGACACACAGGAGTCTTCAGCATCAGGAGTGCCGTCCCTGTCCGTATCCTTCGGAGGCTGACTTACCGGTTTGGGATTGTTCAGCCATATTCCAATGGAACCTCCTGTAACCAAGTTGTGAAAACTGGAAGGGTAAAGGGCCGTATATGCATTGGTAAGCCCCCGGCTGAAATAGGCAGAAAGCAATACATTGCCTAACTCAAATCCTGCTCTGGCACATATACCCAGGTCAAATGTCTTATATTCCTGAGGGCCATTACCTACCGGCAGGTCGATGGTTCCGGACTGAAAAGTATATTGGGAAGCATTGTATTTCAAAACTCTGTTCTGGTATGGCTGGGAGGCTCCATAAATAAAGGCGAAATAGGGACCGGCACCAACGTAAAAATTATACCGGTTGTCTTTCGATAAGGGTAGTTTCCAGGTGAGGTATATGGGTAGTTCCACATAATTCAGCTCCAGTGTATGCTGATTATATAACGTGTCGTTTTGGAAAACAGCAGAATCATAAGATCGTTCGTATTGATTTCCTTTTGTACTAAACACTATTCCCGGTTGAAAAAAAAGATTGTTCTCCCCCAGGGGAATCTCAGCCAGGAAACCCAGCTCAAAACCCGTCTTTGAAGAATGATAATTACCACTTGTCGTGTCAAATCCCGGGATGGAATTTTTCTCGATAAAATTGGAGGAATGAATACCCCCAAGTGCTGCAAGCCTGATTTGGGCCTGAACACAGGGAAATCCCATAAGGAGCAGAAAAGCAGTCAGCAACCGCCGGATTATATGGGAGAAATGCATCGCTCTTTAAACGTGCCGGGACGCATTATATTTTACAAATTTAGAGCTCAAAGCATCAGGACTACTCCCCGGACAGTATCTGACACTACAAATCAAACTTTATTCCCTGGGCGAGGGGTAGTTTCTTCGAGAAGTTAATGGTATTGGTCTGCCTCCGCATGTATGATTTCCATGCATCGCTGCCGCTTTCCCTTCCTCCACCTGTTTCTTTTTCACCGCCAAAAGCCCCGCCGATTTCTGCGCCTGACGTACCAATATTGACGTTGGCGATGCCACAGTCACTTCCATTGATGGAGAGAAATTGTTCGGCCTCCCGTAGATTCAGGGTCATAATAGCTGATGATAATCCCTGGGGTACATTGTTTTGAATGCTAATCGCCTCATCCAGATTTTTGTACTTCATCAGGTAGAGGATCGGCGCGAAAGTTTCTTGTGTTACGATGTCGAATTCAGGCCTGGCTTCAGCAATGCATGGTTTTACATAACAACCGCTTTCAAAACCTTTTCCTGTGACCAGGCCACCTTCAACGATGAAATGTCCTCCCTGTTTTTTACAGGTTTCAATGGCCTGCAGGTACATGTCAACGGCTTGCTGATCGATTAGGGGTCCCACGTGATTTTTCACATCCAGCGGGTTTCCAATCTTTAATTGGGCATAAGCGCTGACCAGTTTATTTTTTACTTTCTCGTAAATTGTTTCCTGGATGATTAACCGACGGGTACTTGTGCACCGCTGTCCGGCTGTACCCACAGCGCCAAATAATGCACCCAATATCGCGATATCCATATCGGCCTGTTCGCTGATAATGATTGCATTATTTCCACCAAGCTCCAATAAAGACCTGCCCAGTCTGGATGCAACTTGTGAAGCGAGCGCCTTCCCCATCCTTGTTGATCCTGTTGCTGACACCAGGGGAATCCTGTGATCTTTGCTCATCCATTCGCCGACTTCACGGCCTCCCGTTACAATGCAACTCACACCTTCCGGCACTTCATTCTTTTTAAAAACATCCGAAGCAATTTGCTGGCAGGCCAACGAACAAAGTGGTGTTTTTTCAGAACCCTTCCATATCGTAACATTCCCGCATACCCAGGACAGCATACTATTCCAGCTCCATACCGCCACCGGAAAATTAAATGCCGAGATAATGCCGACAACACCCAGCGGGTGCCACTGTTCGTACATGCGGTGTTGTGGTCTTTCACTGTGCATGGTTAATCCGTGCAATTGCCGGGAAAGACCGACCGCGAAATCACAGATATCAATCATTTCCTGGACTTCACCCAGGCCTTCCTGCAAGCTTTTACCCATTTCGTAGCTGACTAAGCTACCGAGTGCGTGTTTTTTTTCGCGAAGAGCTTCTCCGACTTGCCTCACCACTTCTCCGCGTTTTGGTGCAGGCCAGGTTTTCCATGTTGTGAAGGCTTGCAGCGCTTTCAGAACGATCTGGTCGTAATTCTCTTTATCGGTAACCGAAACGGATGCAATCCGTTTACCATCTACCGGTGAAAATGATTCCAAACTTTGTTTGGAGTTATCGAACCATTTTATTCCCGTTGAGCTGCCCGCATTGTGAGTATGTATACCCAGTTCCTGTAAAAATTCCATATGATCGGTTGAGGACGCAAGTTAAGCAAATGGACAAACGTGCAAATGTTCGAAGGCATAGGCAACGCAATTTTTTACATCGAATAATCAAGATTAGCTAAAATCAAAAAACCACGCGAATCCGCGTGGTTTTCGAATGTTTAATTTAAATTTTAAAAGTGCAACACCACATTGGTGAATATTCGCATACCATTATATCCCATCTGCACTGCTTCAAAAGGACCTCCGGATTCACTGTCGCCCCAGGACGCATTTTTAGCACCCGCAGTTGCAGATATGTCCGGATGTACATTGAATATATTATCAACACCAACAACCCAGGTCAGGTTCCGATTTATTTTATAAGAGAAATACAGATCGGTCGTCACTTTAGGATTGAATACAAAATTTTCGTAAACCGAACCGTTTCCATCATCCCGCGCTACATAGGGATAATATCCCAGTGCGGAATTTGATATGCCGTTACCTCCCGGAGTTCCAGGTTGCGCACCTGCAAGGGTATCATATCCGTAACCCTCGGTGGTCACTTTACCAAAGTAAGTAAGGTGTGTGCCGACGGCAAACTGATTTACATCATATTCGAGGTTGAGTGAAAATTTTGATTTAGGCGCGGATGCGATCAGGAATGCCTGTTCGCGGGTACTGAAAAAAGTCTGACGATCGAATAAAGTGTCGTTCAACGGAGCGGGCACATTTATATTATTTATTTTAATGTTCTGAACGTTTCCGGCAAATAAGAGTTTAAGTCCTTTCTTACCCCATCCCTTATAATATTCTACTACCAGGTCAATTCCTTCATTCGTTGTATTTACTGCGTTGGCAAAAAACTGAACGGAATTCAGCGGTGGGGTTAATTTAGGAATATATGGAGCTAATACAGAATCACTGGCGGGAAACTGGCCGGAGAATATGATCCGATCTTTCAGCTTGATCAGATATGCATCCACGGTTATAGTCAGGTTGGCCATTGGCTTCCAGGCGAACCCGAGGCTGTAATTGACAGAGGTCTCCTGTTTCAATGGCGGTATGCCTGCAGCTCTGGCTACGGAATCAGTATTGGGAGCCAGCCAGATATATTGTAAGCTGTTATCAACTATATTGGTGTTGATATTACTGAAATGTATTTGCTGCAGGGAAGGAGCCCGGTAACCAGTGCTAACAGATCCCCGTATATTAAAATCATCTGTCAACTTATAGCGTGTAGCAAATTTGAAAGTAGCCACTTTACCAAAATCTGAATAATTTTCAAACCTAACTGCAGCATCGGCCAGCCATCGATCAGTAACATCCATGGATCCTTCCACATAGGCTCCCAGATTCGAACGGTTTGCATTGACTTCATCGGTTGGCCGGAATCCTGGAAATCCCTGAGAACCGGAAGCCACATCACTGGTGAGATCTATATTGGGATAATATTTCTGAACAGGCGGATAGGCATTCCATGATGCATCTTCCCCCTGATATATTTTGTATCGTTCGTACCGGTATTCCAGGCCGAATGAAAAAGTCAATCCTTTGCCAATATTACCGAACCTTCTGCTCACATCCAGGTTGGCCGTGTTTTGTAAAAAATTAAATCCTCCATCATCGAACCTTGTTTGATCGGCGGGGTTTGGAAGCGTTGCATTGAATGTTTTATTGCCATAGTAATGAAAGTTGTTGTAGCCAACCACATTGCTGAGATCCCAGTCCCAGTTGTTGCCTATTGTTCCTCTGATTCCCCCTGCAAATGAAATATCCTGTATGTAAACATCTTCCTGGGGATTATAGAATATATTATTCGGGTCGGGCGTACTGGTGGGCGGTCCGGAAACCTTCATGATACCCGGAACAAATATGAGTGTTCCATCCGGATTGGTGGGAAACTTCTCAGGATGGTTATAAAAATTTCTTGACCATGCATATACATTTGAATGTTTATAATTGTATCCGCCGAATGAATAGAAAGTTGTTTTGGTGCCGGCAATCGGGATTTCCAGATTGTACATGGCTCCTCCGGAAGTAATGGAACCGTCTCCGAAAGCTCTTCTATAATCCGCAAGCCAGGGTGCAACTTTTTTAGAGTCAGGGTTGGATGACCAATTCGTATCCGGAAGTGCTCTGAATGTTTTGCTGATCGTAAGGAAATTGGCGCCGATATTGATAAAACCGCCGTTCTTGCCGATGGACAATCCATAATTGAGGTCGGCTTTGAGGGTTTGGCCATCTATTTGGGAACCTGTGTAATATTGTGTGGGGTCCACATTATTGAGTGTATTGTAAGTATGGTCATTGTATCCGCTAACTCCGACTATCCCGTAAAATTTATTGACATCCTTTTTCAAAATAATATTAATGACTCCGGCGATAGCATCTGATCCGTATTGGGCAGAAGCCCCGTCCCGAAGTATCTCTACCCGGTCTATGGCAGCTTCAGGTATTGCATTCAGGTCTGTGCCGGAGTTGCCCCGACCCCTGGTTCCAAATTCGTTTACAAAAGCGGCCAAATGACGGCGTTTCCCATTTACCAGTACCAGGGTTTGGTCATAACCCAGGCCCCTCAAACTGGCGAAATCAATGGCGTCTGATCCGTCTGCACCACTTTGTTTGTTATAATTAAAAGAGGGTACTGCCATATTCAATTGTGCTTCGAGGTTGGGCGAGGAGGTCGTTTGTTCCAGTGAGTTCATTTTGACAATGTCCACCGGAACTGCGCTCTCGGTCCTGACCCTGGGCATACCCCGGTTACCCGTTACCACTACTTCGTTCAGGTCGGATGTACCTAATTCCATTACAATCGTCAGATCAGTTGACGTGCCCAATTTGACAGACTGAGTCTTAAATCCCACTGAACTGATATCCAGTTTATCGCCCGGTTTAGCCTGTATTTTAAATATACCTTCTGCATTCGTAACTGTTCCATGATTGGAAGAGCTTACCCGCACCGATGCGCCGGATACAGGAGTTCCGGATTTTATTTCAGTAACTTTTCCGGTGTAAGTCGTTTGTGCAAAAATCAAGGTTGAAGGAACCAGAAGGATGGAGATAAATAGCCATTTTCTCATAAATTTTGTGTTTTGGTATTAAAAAAAGCGGATCAATAATATCTTCAATATCATGAGATATGACAAGCAGCACACCAAATTATGGATATGGACTCAGATAACCATATATTATCATTAAATAATATGCTGTTAGAAGATTGAACATGATACTCCGGACCGTATTTTCCGAAAAAATCCATCTAATTGCTATGAGATTTTGTTTTTTTTTGCATTCTTTGTAATCCCATCCATCCATTGAAAGCCTGTATGCGCAGGTTTTTTTATTCCCGCCACTCAAATCCGGTACCAATCAAGCTCCATCATCCGCGAAGGCCCATTGTTCACTTGATTAATACCCAACCATGCACCCTTTAATCCGTTTTGCCGCTGCTTTAGTTTTTCTGTTTCTGGCTGCCCTTAGCGTTTTAGCCGGACCCAAATCTTCACGGCCTGTCAATACCAAAATCCTGCACCTTCGCCAAATTAAGAAGCTGGATAATTTTGTTCGGGATTCAGCAACTGTATCAACTCCGGATAAAGGATCCGGTTCCGTGATTGAAAAATTGCCTTCTGCTGACCGGATCTGTTCCTGTCAGGTATTAAACCTCGGATCCTCCAACTATGATCATCGTTATGTAGTGCTTTTGGCTGAAAAAACGGTTAACGGGAGTGATGCCGGATTCAGGGCGGCCAGGAACCGTATTATAAAGGAGAGAAAACAACTTAAAAAGTTATTTTACGATAAGGTGAAACTGGTAGCCGAAATGCAGGGCAAAGGTTCCTGTAAATCCATGTATTTTCGCTTGCGTGCGGCTGATCGTCAACTTCAGTTATATGAGATCTTGAATGCTGACTAAGGTCATGTAGCCGAATCGGTAGCTAGTATTGCTCCTGTTCGCTGGGAAAATCGTTGTCTTTCACATCCTTGATATATTGTTGAACAGCCTGGGTAACCGTCTCATGCAGGTTAAGGTATTGGCGCAGGAAGCGGGGTTTGAATTCGGTATTGATGCCCAGCAGGTCATGCATAACCAGCACCTGACCATTACAATATTTGCCCGCGCCGATGCCAATGATGGGTATACGAACAGATTCAGCCACTTCTTTTGCCAGCATGGCTGGAATTTTTTCAAGGACTATCGCAAAACAACCCGCTTCCTCGAGCAGTAGTGCATCCGACTTTAATTTTCTGGCTTCCATTTCTTCTTTAGCCCGAACAGTATATGTCCCGAACTTATAAATAGACTGGGGTGTGAGGCCCAGGTGACCCATTACGGGCACACCAGCTGCCAGGATTCGTTTCACTGATTCCATCACTTCTTCTCCACCCTCCAGTTTTACCCCATGGGCCCCGGTTTCTTTCATAATACGTATAGCCGATATCAGTGCTTCTTTTGAATTGGACTGATAGGATCCGAACGGCAGGTCAACGATCACGAGCGACCTGGATACACCACGGATCACTGAGGAGGCATGATAAATCATCTGATCCAGCGTAATCGGGAGTGTGGTGTCATGACCACCCATGACGTTTGATGCGGAATCTCCCACCAGGATCACATCTATGCCTGCCTGATCAAACAGGCGTGCGAAAGAGAAATCATATGCGGTTATCATGGAAATCCGCTCTCCGGTTAACTTCATATTCTGAAGAATATGGGTCGTAATTTTTTTTGGAGCCATGCAGGGAGGTTGTATAATAAAGGTAGATTGTTTTTAGTTGATCACTGGCGTTGACCGCTGTCAGGAGTCTTTACATTTCCGTTTTTCTTTTTTCTTCTCATGATGCTGCACTTGAAACGGATTGCAGTTCTCTGTAAAGCGCCTGAATGAGCCCGTCAGCGAGTCCGATTTTCGGAACAAAAATTTCTTCCGCGTCTATCCAACGCATGACATTAACATAGATCTGGAGTGCTGGGACAATTACGTCTGCACGGTCTTCTTTCAGATTATAGAGGCGCATACGTTCCGGAACGGAAAAACTGTTTAGTTCTTTATAATAATCTTTCAATAATTCGAGAGGCAATGGTTTGCCGTCCTTTCTTTTAGAAAGTGAAAAGACTTTATTGATATTTCCGCCTGATCCGATAGCAGTAATATGTTTCACCATGGCTCTCATTTCTTTCTTGAGAAAGTCTTTCATCTGGTCCCAGTGCGCTTCGGTAACCTGATTTTTAATAAGGCGAATGGTGCCGATATTGAATGATTTTTTAAAAAGAAGTTTATTGTCGGCGAAACAGGTGAGTTCGGTGCTACCACCTCCCACATCAATATACAGGTAGGAATTTTCTGAATTCAGGTTCTCTGCGATATGGTTCTCATAAATATAGGCTGCTTCGTCATCGCCGCTAATGGTTTCTATACGAATGCCGGTAGCTTTTTCAACTGTATCCAATATCAGCGGACCATTTTGTGCATCGCGCATAGCCGAAGTAGCGGCTGCTTTATAATTGGTCACTCTGTAGGCTTCCATCAGATATTTAAAGGCTCGGATTGTATTGATGAGCATGGAAGTCTTTCCCTCGGAAATTTCCTTTTTTTCAAAAACATCGAAGCCAAGACGGAGCGGAACGCGTACGAGGTTTAGCTTTTCAAAAACTGCTTTTGGGTCGG
>JBGPBW010000172.1:0-10529 GCA_041481385.1 Puia sp. | reverse complement strand
TCATTTAAGCAGTTATGCATGAAATTGGGCGTTGGATATGATGTAATATTTCATAATACGGGTTTGCACAAAGACAAACCGATCGTATATTTGCATATCAATTAAGAGCAATTAACAGTCTTGCAAGCTCACAGGTACTAAACTTCTTTCTAACGATTCTTTGTGTTTTCCTTCTTATTGCTCTAATAGTTTTTTAATCTAAAAAAGAGAATTTTTATGAATCAAGTCGTAATGCAATCTATTGTACAGATGGACACCGAAACGCTGAAAAGATTGACTACTGAAGTAAAAGAAACAGTCGCCACAGGCATCAATATGCCGGCGCAAAAGAAACAATTTACAGCAGTCAATCTCTGGAAAATACACCAGGCCAAAAGACAGCCTGCACGTATCACCAGAAAATGGGCTATCTAATATAGTATTTCACTCCCGGATATGGAAAGGATCCATTGTGAAGCCGGACAATAAACACCGCTATTCAAGCGGTGTTTTTCATTTAATACAGGGGGAAGGTCTACATGATATCAAGAGCCTTGGCAAAAAAAGTACATATAAAGGGCAGGGTAAGGATGCAAACACCTCCTACAACCTGATATAATCCGAAAAATGCAATCACGGAAACGAGAAAGAGAAGCCAGTAAAGTCCAGTACCTTTTTTAGTATTTTCCATGCTGGTCGATTTGTAGCGCAAATATATCTGAAATAAGAATCCCTTTGCTTTCGGACTTTAATTTTATTACAAGTTGCTGTTTCGGTATTTTCGCGGATACGCTTACATCCCTATACAACCAACTTGGATTTTGAACTTCGATCGGAGATGAAAATACATTTCTATTTACGTTTCAGCACTAAACAGGGGCAGGATCTTTATATCTGCGGAAATATTCCTGAACTCGGCTTCCAGAATAAACTGACGACTCAGCCTGTACTGATGCAGTACAAAAATGCTGATTTCTGGGAATTGAGTGTTGAACTGGCCAGCCAGCCCGCTGATCCGGTTGAATATTATTACCAGTTGAAAATGGAAGATGGAAGTATTGTACATGAGTGGGGAAATGACCGTGAGATCCGTATTACACCTCGTCACGAAGTGTTGCAGGTTTTTGATACCTGGAATCATGCTGGTGAATATGAAAATACATTTTATTCAGCGCCATTCCAGGAAATACTATTGCCGGAACCATCCCGAAAGTCCGGAACAAAACCGCCCAGAAATGCCACTCATATATTTAAGATAAAAGCACCGCTTTTGCGAAGTAATGAAGCAGTTTGTATTTCGGGAAACGGAGAGGGGTTTGGGGATTGGTCCATGGAAAATCCATTGATCGGCAAAAAACAGGGGAACTGGTGGGTTGTAGAGCTCAATTTGGCGGGTATGAGCTTCCCTGCACAATACAAGTATGGCATTTACGACGTAAAACACAAAGCGCTCATCCAGTTTGAGCATGGCCCCAACCGTGCCCTACTGGGAGATGCGCGCGAAGGACGATTGACCATTTTGCACGACGGTTTTATTCACCTGCCAAACAGTACCTGGAAAGGTGCAGGTGTAAGTATACCGGTATTTAGTCTCCGAAGCAAAGATTCGCTGGGTTCCGGTGAATTTTCCGACATCCGGCTGTTGGTGGATTGGGCACATAAAACCGGCCTCAAACTGATCCAGATTCTACCGGTCAACGACACATCAGCTACGGGAAGCTGGCTGGATTCATATCCATATGGCGCCATTTCCGCATTCGCACTGCATCCGATTTACCTCAACCTGGAAGAAATGGCCGGAAAGAAAAATTCCCATTTCCACAAATCCCTGAAGAAAATACAGAAGCAACTCAACGTTTTGCCTGACCTGGATTACGAAACTGTCATGCAAACCAAAACAGAAGCTTCGAAAGAACTTTTCGCAGAGGCGAAAGACGGGCTGATGGAAGATGAGGATTTTAAACTTTTTTTTACACAAAATAAATCCTGGCTGGTTCCTTATGCTGCATTCTGTTATTTGAAAGATACGAATGGCACAGCCGATTTCCGCCTCTGGAAAACTTATGGCAAGTACAACAAACTGGCTATCGATCGCCTCGCATCCACACAGTCCAAACAATACGATCAGATCACTTATTTTTATTTCGTACAATATCATCTCTACCGACAACTTCGAAAGTCGGTCATCTACGCCCACGAAAACGGCATCATCATTAAAGGGGACATACCCATCGGCGTTTACAGGTATAGCAGCGATGCCTGGGTATCACCGGAACTTTATCATATGGACCAACAGGCAGGGGCACCTCCGGATCCCTTTGCCATAAAAGGTCAGAACTGGGGTTTTCCGACTTACAATTGGGAAAGAATGTCAAAAGATTCTTTCCAATGGTGGAAGAATCGCTTTGCACAGATGGCCATTTATTTCGATGCATTCCGGATAGACCATATTCTGGGGTTTTTTCGCATCTGGAGCATACCCATTTCGCAGACTGAAGGTATTATGGGTCATTTCGAGCCTGCTATTCCGGTTCATCGTGTAGAGTTCGATGAACAACATATTTATTTTGACAGAGACCGTTATACTGAGCCCTTTATCAATGAAGCGGTATTGTGGGAATATTTCGGCACAGATACGGAAATCGTCAAGCCCCTTTTTTTTGTGGAAAAAACAGCGGGCAAATTTGATATCAGGGAATTTGTAAGCACACAAAGAAAAGTTACTGAGTATTTCGCAGACAAACAGTCAGATCCGCAAGATCTTCGAAACCGCGAAGCCCTGATGAATCTTATTTCCAATGTGATCCTCTTTGAAGTGGAAGGATCTGATGGTAAACAGTTTCATTTCCGTTTTTCAATGGAAAGCACTTCTTCCTTCAGGTATCTTGACTGGCATTTACAGAACCAGCTCAGGGATCTATATGTGAATTATTTTTTCCGCCGTCAGGATGCGTTTTGGAAAAAAGAAGCCATGAATAAACTTCCGCTGCTGAAAAGGTCCACCAATATGCTGGTTTGCGGTGAGGACCTGGGCATGGTTCCGGCATGCGTACCTGAAGTGATGAAACAAACGGGTATCCTGAGTCTTGAAATTCAGCGTATGCCCAAGGACGTTACCCGTGAATTTTTCAATCCCGCCTATGCCCCCTATTTGTCGGTTGTTACGCCTTCTACCCATGATATGAGTACCATCAGGGGGTGGTGGGAAGAAGACCGTAGTAAAACACAGAAATTTTTCAATGAAGAACTGGGTCAGTGGGGCGATGCACCCTATTTCTGCGATGCCTGGATCAACAAAGCCATAGTTCAGCAACACCTCCATTCCCCGGCCATGTGGAGTATTTTTCAATTACAGGATCTGTTGGGCATGGATGAAAATATTCGTCGTGAAAATCCCAATGATGAACGGATTAATGTCCCTGCCATTCCAAACTATTACTGGCGTTACCGGATTCATATTTACCTGGAAGACCTCATCAAGGCAAAACCTTTTAATGAACAGCTCAGGGAAATGATCAAATCATCCGGCAGATAGACACCATGAAAATCCAGCACATAACGTATAATCTGCGTTTTAAATATCCATTCACCATCTCCAGGGGAACTAAAACGCATCAGCCCACGCTGATCATAAGCATGGAACAGTTTGGGTTAACGGGTTATGGTGAATCTCCGGCAATAACTTATTATCATATCCCCCTGGAGAAAATGATTTCAGACCTGGAACTCAAGAAACCGGCAATTGAGAAATTTGCATTTACTGAACCTACCCGTTTCTGGCATTTCCTGCATCATCTGATTCCTGAAAATCCCTTTCTGGTTTGCGCTCTCGATATCGCTGCCTGGGACCTCTATGGAAAGATGCAAAAAAAACCTTTGTATGAATGCTGGAAACTGGATAACCGGGAAGGTCCTATGACCGACTATACAATTGGCATAGATTCCATCGACAAAATGATTGAAAAAATGAAGGCTAAACCCTGGCCCATTTATAAGATCAAACTTGGAACATCGCAGGACGCTGAAATTATACGTGCTTTGAGAAAACACACGGATTCGGTTTTACGGGTGGATGCCAATTCCGGATGGAACCTGCACCAGGCATTGGAACTGATCCCCGCCCTGCATGACTGTGGTGTCGAATTCATAGAGCAACCTTTGGAAAAAAACGACTTCGACAACATGCGGGTACTATATGAAAAATCCACAATTCCCCTGATTGCTGACGAAAGCTGTGTAAACGAATCTGATGTTGAAAAATGTAATGGGTTTTTCCATGGCATCAATATCAAGCTGACCAAGTGCGGTGGGCTAACCCCGGCACTGCGTATGATCGAGACCGCGAGGAAATTAGGTATGCGGGTTATGGTAGGCAGTATGAATGAAAGCAGTATCGGATCGGCTGCCATAGGACATCTTTTACCGCTCCTGGATTATGTGGATATGGATGGTCCGCTTTTGCTGGATGAAGATATTGCGACGGGCCTTGAAATTAAGGAGGGTCTGGTTACCCTGTCTGGAAAACCCGGATTGGGCATTACATATACCGGGCTACCTTTGCATTCCTAACATGTAATAAGATGGCCGAAGACCTGATCATAAAAAACGGAACCCGGGAAGAACAATACCTGGAACTGATTCCCCAAATCGCAGCTTTGTTAGCAGGTGAACCGGATTTGATTGCCAATATGGCGAATATTTGCGCCGCTTTAAAACAACAATTTGATTGGCTTTGGATTGGTTTTTATCTCGTAAAAGGAGATGAACTTGTTTTGGGTCCTTTCCAGGGTCCGATTGCCTGCACACGAATCAAAAAAGGCAGGGGGGTATGCGGAGCAGCCTGGGAACAAATGAAAACCATTATTGTTCAGGATGTAGAGGCATTTCCCGGCCACATAACATGCAGTTCATTATCCAAATCAGAAATTGTTGTTCCGCTTTTCCTCAATGGGCAAGTGTTTGGCCTACTCGATGTGGATCATTCCGAATATGCTGTTTTTGATAAGACTGACGAATTGTTTCTTACGGAGATCCTCAGTTTAATCCGTTTATAAAATAAATTAAACAAACGTTTAATTCTTTTCGGTTAAGCATTATTTTTGCATCTTCCATTGCTTGCTTCCGGCGATCTACTAGATTTTTCCCCCTGCAAGGGACCCTATATATTTTTCTATAATTATGAAAAGAGCGATTCTGTTTGTAACGGCATTTTTTTTACTGGTTTCTGCAAATGCCCAGCAAGGTTCTATCCCGATTTCCAAATCACTGGAAGAATGTATCGTTTACGCCATGGCTCATCAGACGAATATCCGTCAGTCACTAATCAATGAACAAATCACCGAACGCGAAATTAAAATCCGGCTTTCTGACTGGTATCCCCAAATAAATTTTTCGGGCAGTTATCAACATAATTTTCAAAAGCCTACCAGCATATTCAATAATTCAGCACAACAGGTCGGGACAAGTAATGTTGCGGGCGGTTATTTTGGATTGAATCAAACGATTTTTAACCGGGATGTAATACTTGCCCAGCAATCCGCCGGCGATGTGCGTCTGAATTCCAGGCAGAACACGGCCAGCACCCGTATCGATGTGGTGTCCAACGTAAGTAAAGCTTTTTATGACCTCCTGCTTTCCCAGACGCAGATCGTCCTTTTGGATACCGATATTGTATTACTGCAAAGAAGTCTGAAAGATGCATACAACCAATACAAGGGTGGACTGGTGGATAAAACCGATTACCAGCGTGCGACGATTAGTCTCAACAATGCAAAGGCGCTTCGCAAAACCGCTGAAGAACAACTCAAAAGCAGGGCTGCAGCATTGAAATTATATATGAGCTATCCCGTCGATTCTATGCTGCTCGTAAGTTATGATAGTGCTGCCATGCTTGCCGAAATTCTTTCTGTTGACACGCTTCAGCGGATTGATGTAAGTAACCGGATCGAATACCAACAACTTGTTACCCAGAAGCGATTGTATCAGGACAACCTGAAATTTTACAAATGGGGATTCCTGCCAACTGTTTCCGCGTTCGGGGAATACAATCTGAACTATTACAGCGATCAGTTTAAAAACATGTATCAGAATAACTATCCGAATTCCTATGCCGGTCTTTCTGTATCCATTCCGATATTTACGGGGACCCGTCGTTTACAGGAAGTGCGGATTGCCAAACTGCAGTTGGAAAACCTTGACTATAATTTCAGTTCACTGAAAGATTCGATCACCGCGCAATATATCCAGGCGATGGCCGCTTACAAAGCCAACCTGAACAATTTCTTTGAGCAAAGAGAAAATCTCAGTCTCGCACGGGAGGTCTACAATGTAATCATGCTCCAATACCGGGCAGGAGTAAAAACCTATCTCGATGTTATTACTGCTAACAATGATTTGTTTAATGCACAAATTAATTTTATAAACGCCATTTTCCAGGTGCTTATCAATAAAGTAGATGTGGAAAGGGCGTTGGGAACACTTAAGTATACATATTAACCATGTTCGTATGAATTATAAATTAATTATTACGGGGTTGCTTATTTTCAACTGCATTTCCTGTGGCCACCAGGACCCTCCGCCGCCTCCGCCTCCGGTAGCTGTGAATGTGTATAAAGTAAAGGCCGGGGATGCTCTGTTCTACAATTCCTATCCGGCAACCGTCATAGCTGTCAATCAGGTAGAAGTAAGGCCCCAGGTGGCAGGTTATGTCACCGGTATTTATTTTAAAGAAGGCCAGCAGGTTGCGAAAGGTCAGAAATTATACCAGATCGATCAACAGCAATATCGAAGCGCGTATGAACAGGCTGTTGCGCAGCTGAATGCAAGTGAAGCCAATCTGTCAAAGGCCCAGCAGGATGCCGACCGCTATCAGGAGCTCGGGCGGCAGGACGCCATCGCGCAACAAACAGTTCAGCACGCAATGGCTGATTTGCAAACTGCAAAAAAACAAGTTGACGCAGCCAAAGCAAATGTGGGTGCCATGGAAGTAAACCTTCGGTATTCGACCATTTACGCTCCACTGTCAGGAACAATCGGAATTTCCGCCGTAAAACAAGGTGCGTCCGTTTCACCCGGTTCCACACTTTTAAATACCATCTCCTCAGATGATCCCATTGCCGTCGATGTAGCACTGGATGAAACCCTGATCCCATTTATTCAGGAAAAAAATAAAATGAATCTTTCTAAAACTGATTCCACTTTTACGCTTATCCTGGGCGACCAGTCCAGGTATCCGTATCCGGGAAAAATTTATATTATTGACCGCGCCGTGGATCCGCAAACTGCCACGATTAAAGTCCGTTTTCTGTTTCCGAATCCGGGCAATCTGCTCAAATCAGGTATGTCAGCAAATCTTCAGATATTAAACAACAGTGGTGTAAAATCCATACTGATACCTTACAAGGCAACGACAGAACAGATGGCTGAATATTTTGTTTATGTCGTAAATGCGGATACTGTAGCCCAAAGAAAGGTATTACTGGGTAAACGAATCCGGGACTTAGCGGTTGTCCGCTCCGGTCTTCAGGAAAACGAAATCATTGTGCTGGATGGTGTTCAGAAATTGAGAGACGGAACAAAAGTTAAAATATCCGCTCCGGTTTCCACATCAACGGATTCGCTTAGCCGGCACACCGGAGATTCATCAAAAAGAAAATCATCGTAATCTGATAATAGCATGATTGCAGATACTTTTATTAAACGTCCGGTTACAGCGATCGTCGTTTCAATCGTTCTTGTTTTGGTTGGCTTACTGTCGCTCATAAATCTGCCGGTAAGCCAGTATCCGGATATCACGCCGCCTACGGTTCAGGTAACCAGTAATTTTATCGGAGCAGATGCGCAAACCGTGGAGCAAACTGTTACCACACCGATAGAAACCCAGGTGAATGGAACTCCGGGTATGGCCTACATGCAAAGCAACAGCACCAATAACGGTCAGACGACCCTGACAGTTACCTATGAAGTTGGGGCAGATGTAAATACCGGCATGCTGGATGTGCAAAACAGGGTGGGTATCGCGACACCTGCTTTACCTGATGAACTGAGAAGACTGGGCGTAATCACCAGGAAAAGAAACCCCAGTATCCTTTTGCTGGTAGCCATCTACGCACCAAAGGGAACGCATGCGGTTACGTTTCTCGACAATTATACAAATATTTTTGTGCGGGACGTTTTACTGCGCGTGAAAGGGGTGGGGGATGTTTTTATCCGTGCCGACGATTTCAGCATGCGTATCTGGCTCAAGCCGGATAAACTGGCTCAGCTTGGACTTACCGCCAGCGATGTGACTAATGCGCTGCAGGAGCAGAATGTGCAGATCTCTGCCGGATCGGTAGGAGCCCCGCCGCAAAATTCGACACAGGCATTTGAGTATTCCGTTGTTGCCAACAGCCGTTTATCCACGGAGGAACAATTTAATAATGTAATCGTCCGCTCTAATCCGGTTGATGGATCTATCGTGTATTTAAGAGATGTTGCGCGGGTGCAACTTGGTAAATTCAGTTATGCCAGCAATTCCTTCGTTGATGGCAAGAGAGCTTCTTACCTGCTCGTTTACCAGGCACCAGGCAGTAATGCGTTAGCAACCGCTGAAGGTGTGTATGCCGCCATGAACGAATTGAAAAAATCATTTCCGACCGATATCGACTATGTGGTTCCATTCGAATCCATTTCGGTAGTTCAGGTATCGATTCATGAAGTGGTTCAAACACTACTGGAAGCACTCGGGCTGGTCGTGCTCGTGGTATTTTTGTTCCTGCAAAGCTGGCGTGCCACCCTGATTCCGGTACTTGCCATTCCCGTCTCCATAATCGGCACGTTTATATTCTTTATTCCGCTGGGATTTACAATAAACACATTAACCCTTTTTGGATTCGTTCTGGCCATCGGGATTGTAGTGGACGATGCGATTGTGGTAGTGGAAGCTGTGCAGCACTACATAGATCATGAAAAACTGACTGCACGCGAAGCGACTGAACGGGCGATGAAAGATATCTCGGGGCCTGTAGTGGCTATTGCCCTGATCCTCGCCGCGGTATTTGTACCAGTAGGTTTTATTCCGGGAATCGTCGGAAGGCTGTACCAGCAGTTTGCCATTACAATTGCTATATCCGTGCTTATATCAGCGTTTGTGGCGCTATCACTGACTCCTGCGTTGTGCATTTTGTTGCTTCGCCCAATGCATATGGATGAATCATCCAGGGGATTGAATAAATTCTTTTATAAGTTCAATGGATGGTTTGGACGGCTCAATTACAGATATTCCAGAAATGTAAACACCTGGATTAACAAATCTCCTTATGTAATTATACTGCTGATTTGTATTTGTGCCGGAACATTTTTATTATTCCGGTCCAAACCCAGCGGCTTTATTCCGCAGGAAGATGAGGGCAGATTGTATGTCACCTATGAATTACCGGAAGCTTCTTCAACGTCGCGAAGCCTGGAAACTTTGAATAAAATGATGAAGATCATTTCAGAAACCGAAGGTGTCCAGCATTTCGCTGCGCTTGGAGGATTAAATGTTGTCACTTTTGCTACCAAGCCAAACGGAGGAACAATCTTTACTTCTTTAAAGCCCTGGGATGATCG
This sequence comes from Puia sp., assembly GCA_041481385.1. Lineage (GTDB taxonomy): Bacteria > Bacteroidota > Bacteroidia > Chitinophagales > Chitinophagaceae > Puia. The sequence goes on along the minus strand of JBGPBW010000172.1, from coordinate 959 downwards.
CAAGGACAAATCCCTGCAATTGAAAGGGATCATCGCTACCCTTCAAAAAAAATTCGCTGGCATTAAAGAAGCCAATATCCTGGTCATATCACCGCCGGCGATTCCAGGACTTGGTCAGACGGGTGGATTCTTATTCGAACTCCAGCAGAAAGGCAGCACTGACGATGTCAAGGCTTTTGAAAGGGTAGTCAACAATTTTGTAGCCGCTGTAAATAAGCGGCCTGAAATAAGCAGGGCTTATACCTTTTTTAATGCCCGGACTCCGGGTTACTCGCTTGATGTGGATCGAGAAAAATGTAAAAAACTGGGCATTTCGATAACCGATGTGTACAACACCATCCAGACCTTCCTGGGTAGTTCCTATGTTAATGACCTGACCCTGTATGGCAGAAATTTTCGCGTAGTAGCGCAAGCCGACACGAACTACCGGGGTGATATCGCTAACCTGAATTCATTTTATGTAAAAAACTCATCAGGCACCATGGTGCCATTAAGTGCAGTGATATCTTACAAGGTTACCGAAAACGCTGCGCTCCTGTATCACTTTAATTTATTCAGAACGGCGGAAATCAATGGAGATGCAAAGGCAGGGTTTAGTAGTGGTCAGGCTTTGCAGGCCCTTAAAGAAGTTGCTGCTGAAACATTACCTGCCGGTTATGGTTATGAATTTGCAGGTCTCAGCCGGGAAGAGTTAAAGGCCGGAAAAAGTACATTGCTGATTTTTGCCCTGTCCATCATCTTTGTGTTCTTATTCCTGGCTGCTTTATATGAAAGCTGGCAGGTGCCGTTTTCTGTGCTTCTTGCTGTACCCGTCGGCATGTTTGGAGCAATTCTGACCCTAACACTTATCCCTGCACTGGTGAATAATGTCTATGCGCAGATTGGGATGATTACCCTTATCGGATTATCCGCAAAAAACGCAATCCTGATCGTGGAGTTTGCAAAGGAACGTGTAGACC
>JBGPBW010000171.1:0-10592 GCA_041481385.1 Puia sp. | reverse complement strand
TCTTTAGCCCAATCATAGAAAACGCCGAAAACACCCAGCCTCTCGGGTCCAATAAATGATTTGGGGCGAAAAATGGGCACACAAAGACCTTTCTTCCGGAATTCAACACAAATACCCTCCGCCTCCACTTTACAAATACCATAGTCACCCACCCCGTGCAGCCTGTCGTCCTCTACCAGTGGATGATGATCCGGAACACCATACACGGCCGTGGATGAAATATGTACAACACGTTGAATATGGTTGTCGAAAGCAGATTGCAGTACATTCCTGGTTCCATCAAGATCCGTGGAATAAATATCTTCCTTTTTATAGAGTGGTAAGGCCGCAGCAGTATGAATGACGAAATCCACGCCCTGCATGGATCTATCCACCATTGCCCGGTCACGGATATCACCCTTAATTTCGGTGATCCGGTTTTTTTCGGGGTAATCAAAATCAGCAATATCCAGCGTAACCACCTGATGACCGCGGTCGAGTAAATAACGGGTCATATTAATGCCAAGGAATCCCGCGCCGCCGGTAAGGAGGTAAGTACTCATAGTTCAGATTATTAAGTATTATTTAATTAAAGTTGCGCAAAGATACTCATTATTAAAGGTCGTGCAAATGCCGTCCCACCCTTACTGGCAAGATTCTTGAACCTTATTTTGTTTAATTTTGTATTGAATAAAAAATGTTCTTATGAGTTTACAAAGACTATTTACCGCAACACTATCGGGTATTGTAATCGGAATTTTGATAGCCCCTGCCAAAGGCACTGAAACCCGCAAAAAATTAAGTGATTCTGTCGATAATATGAAAGATAAAATCAGGCGTTTGCGTGGAACGACCAACGAAGAACTGGAGGAACTCCATCGGGTTTTTGAAACTGAGATCGCCGGGCTTCGTGATGACGTCCGCGAAAAAGTGCTCCGTCTTATTGAAGTGAGTAAAAAAAGCTACAACAATATTAAATCCGAAGCACTCTCTTAAGTTCAACATTAAATAGCGTTAAGCGTTAAGCCTTCTGCTTTAAGCCTTCTGCTTTAGGCGTTTCGCTTTAAGCGTTTCGTGTTAAACGTTTCGCGCTAATCAAACCCTGGACCGCAAAACTCAACAGCACAACGCCCACTGCACCAATCAGGTTCAGCCAGAGGAAACTGATGGACAGGATGCCGTGTTGGATAAGCAAAGGTGTGCTGAGGATAAATAACTCAACAATCACAGCGCTGATAAAAACAGCATTGGCTTTGATGCTCTTGAAATAAAAAGCCACGAGAAAAATGCCAAGGGTAACGCCGTAAAACAAAGACCCCAATACGTTTACCGCTTCGATCAGGCTGTTCCCGATATTGTATAACAGCTGGGCAGTCACCACGCAGAAAATCCCCCATAAAAGGGTATACAACTGGGAATAATGAAATTCCATTTCCGGGCTTAGCGGTTTTTTAATCCATCGCTTATGCATGTCGTTCATGGTTGCCGACGAAAGAGAATTTAGCGAAGCAGCAATAGATCCCCAGGCAGATAAAAAAATTACTGCAATCAATAATCCAATCAGTCCCTTAGGCAGATTGTCCACTACAAATCTCAGGAAAATATAATTGGTATCATTCGGGTCACCCCGGACGTCTTTATCTTTTAGCCAGCGCTGAATGATAGATTTAAACTGATATTGTTTTTTCTGTGCATATTCCATCGTCAGACCCTGGCGCATCCTGCTCTCTGCCTGGCTTTCACCGGCGGGGTTCATCTGCGCGACTTTATCTTTTTGCAGGGCATCATAATCTTTCAGAATAATTTTCAGAGAATCCGCATATTTTGTTTTTGCCAGTAGATCCAGTTGTGACTGATTAAAAAACAGAGGTTCCCGGGTAAACTGATAGAATGAAAATACTAAAACGCCCAGCAACAGAATACTAAACTGCATGGGTATTTTAACCAGTCCGTTCAATAGTAAACTCAACCGGCTTTCTCTTGTGGTGCGCGCTGTGAGATAACGGCCGACCTGGCTCTGGTCCGTACCAAAGTAAGACAGGGCTAAAAAAAATCCCCCGATAACACCGCTCCAGATATTATACCGGTCATCCCATTGAAAACCATTTTCATTTCTACCTGACGTAATCACATTCAATTTCCCGGCTTTACCACCGATATGGAGTGCATCGGACAAACCCATATTTCCCGGCAGCAGGTGTACCACCATATATCCGACGATCAGCATTCCGGAAAAAACAATAATGATTTGTACCTGTTGCGTATAGGCGACAGCCTTGGCTCCTCCTGTAAACGTGTATATCATCAAAAGACCACCCATCAGTATATTGGTCCACAGAATATTCCATCCCAACAAAGAGGAAAGAATAATCGAAGGTGCTGAAATGCTCAGACCGGTGGATATCCCGCGTTGAAATAAAAACATCATAGAAGTGAAAACACGGGTTTTCCCGTCAAACCTTTTTTCAAGAAATTCATAGGCAGTAAAAAGCTTAAGCTTGTAAAAAACAGGTACAAACGTTATGCAGAGTACCACCATGGCCAGGGGTAATCCAAAATAATATTGCACAAAGCGCATCCCGTCAGTATAAGCCTGACCCGGAGCTGTAAGAAAAGTTACAGCACTTGCCTGCGTACCGATGATGCCGAAGAGAATCAGGTACCAGGAAGAACTCCGGTTGAGTAGAAAATAATTTTCGAGATTTTTTTCTTCTTTGCTTTTGTATAATCCGTAAAGGATGATACCGACCAGCGTCACAATGAGAACGATCCAGTCGGTGATGCTCATGAAAAATGTTTGGTGAACAGGAAGAATAAAATAATCAGCAGGATCAGGAATCCGATCACAAGCAGGTACCAGGAAACCCAGGAATTAAAAAAAGGCGGCTTCTCATCCGGAGATGGCTTCATATTATTTTTTTGAACTATCGCGGTTTGCCATCAGCATAGCTGCAATGATTCCCAGCGTTAACCCAATAAGCAATCCGATTGTAACTTTTTTGATCAGCCGGCCTACGACAATACCGGTCACAATGGCCACAATAAAAGCGATCTCCCTCCTTTTCAGCATATATTATTTATCAGTATGTTGGTTCAACGCGATGATATTGGCGAGTAAGCGGTAGGCGCCGGGAACACCTGCAGGCAATTCACGGAAAAAAACAAGTCCTGTATAGGCAAATGTTCCTTTACCATACCCCGCAATGATCAGACTGCCGTTCTGATCGGGTTCCCCCGAATCGTGCATAGAAAAAATAGCCTGGTAATGCGGGTCCATGCGCTGGACGAAATAAATTCCACGCTCCTGTATCCAGCTGGTAAAGTCTTTATCTGTTATTTCATTGGGGAAATGCAATACCGGATGTTCTGGCAGAAGAAAGTGAACAGGAGCGTCCTCTTCGGTAACGCGAATATTTGAGATAACAAATGGATAAGGTCCTATTCCGGTCGAATCAGTACCCCGGTTCCGATTATATTGCACGATCAGGTTACCCCCGTTTTTGACGTAGTTCATTAGCACATCGTATTTACCGGCTAACCAATCGTGCACATCATAAGCCCGGAGTCCGGTGATCACAGCATCCAGGTTTTCCAAAAAACCCGTATTGATATTGCTCTCATTTAATTTGACAACCGTATAACCCATGGCCGATAAAACTTCGGGCACTTTGTCGCCCGCACCTTCAATATAGCCGATCCTGCGGCCTCTGATTTTCAAATTAACGGATACAACAGTAGATTTTGCGGGGTTGAAATAATCAATCCTGGGTATATGTTCATAAAAAATCGTCCGGCACTGCAACAGGGTATCCGTGACTCCGTTTCCGGATCGGGTCGCCCAGGTTGCCGCATTCAGATCTTTGTCCAAATCAGATTTCAACCGATAGTCCGTACCATTAGAAGTAACAGCAGCCATCCTGGTTTCAAAGCCGGGGATCGGCGTTAATGAAATGGAGGTTGCAGCGCTCACAGGTTTTTTTTCAATAGATAAACCTGCAGGATGAATCAATGTATTTTCTTCCAGAGGGTGATACGTTGTTTTCCACTGACTGCGGATCACCAGGTCTTTTTCAAGACCCCGGTTAAATACCAGTAAGTCCGGTTCGCAATAAGCCATCTGCGCAGGAACAATAGTCAGTGGTTCAAAAATCTCTCCCTTCACGGGATCCGTATATTTATAATTCACCGGTTGGTTAAATGTCAGATCAACCCCGGAAATATTCAGGTTAAAAACTCCTTCTAAAGCAGGAGGGTTTTCGGGTCTGCCAATCAGCGTTTGATCCTGCACGTTATAAGAGCCGGGCGACATGGGTTCGACCAGCCAATAGGGCTGGGAAATGGGAATACCCTTCAGGGATATCTGCCGCACCAATGAATAGTTTACTTCGGGCTGTAAAACCTGGTTCCATGTTGTATCCTGCCGGTTCATACTTACAGATAACACAGAAATCGAAACCGGCGCCCGGTTTACTACCCGAATGGTGACCGGGACTGTTTGATTCCTGATAGCATATCCTTCCGGCACGGTAGCTTCAAGGTAAAGTCCGCTGCAGGCCTTTATGAGCTGCATAGTTTCCTGCATTTTTTTATCCCGCCAGTAACCAGCGGGTAATGCTTTGATGGTTTTATAAACGGCAATCAGATCGGTGACCGACCGGTAGGGCTCAGAAGGATTGTATTTTGTGATCATTTCCTGAATCCGTTTGTCAATTGCATCGCCCCCGGGTATACGACCCCAGCTGCAATTAATGTTTTCCATGAGTGAGCTGTCGGCCTTCTCTCCCGCTGTTTCCGTAAAATACTCTGTAGCATTTCCTCTCGAATGCGGAATACCAAAACCCTGTGAGCGGTGCTGGCTGCGGCTATCAGCTGCGATTTCTCCGTAACTCTTTCCCTCAAGCACATTGTATCCGCCTACTTCGATTTTCATTTGGTCTTCACTGGTTATGTTGACAGTTCCGAACCGGAATGTATTCAGGAATAATCTCTTCGCCTGCCATGGATGAACGCCATAAGCAAACTGTTCCGGAAACTGGTTGGGATCAGCAGCTGCTTTGAATGCCAGTCGGGCCAGCACAGCAGACGCAGAATGTTGTCCGTGTCCAGCTCGTTTGTCTTCCGGAAACCTGGTGATAATGACATCGGGTTGAAATTTGCGGATGACCCATACTACATCACTCAATATTTTTTGTTCGTTCCAAATGTTTAACGATTCGTTTGTCGATTTGGAGAATCCAAAATCATAAGCCCGGGTAAAAAATTGTTCTGCTCCGTCTACCCGTCTTGCAGACAACAATTCCTGCGTCCTGATCAGTCCGAGTTCAATACCCTGTTCGTCGCCAATGAGATTTTGTCCGCCGTCTCCACGTGTCATGGACAGGTAACCCGTACGGTAGAGTTTGTCTTTGGAGAGCCAGGCCAGTAAGCGCGTATTTTCATCATCCGGATGCGCCGCTACATACAACACGGAGCCGAGTACCTGAAGTTTTTTCATTCTGAGCAAAATATCCGAAGCGCTAATGGTCTCGGGATTTTGAGCCCCGGAAAAAACGGGAAGGAGACCCAGGAACAGAATAAGGGACAGCCATTGTTTCATCAGGAAAAGACAAATTATTGTTCGCCAAATTAATGAATCCCGGATAAAGACATCATGATATTATATCGGCGGCAATCAGAATCGCTGACTTCGTTAATTTTACTTTATTTTCAATGCATGACTATCTATCAGATCATATACCGATTGTCTGCTATTTTATTTTTTTCCGGTTCAATTTCTGTATTCGCGCAACAGGGTACGGCTATTTCTGATCCTCCACAAAAAATGGTTACCTGCCGAACGGGTGCCGTTGTTTCAGCACACCCCCTGGCCAGTCGTGTCGGTTTGCAGACACTCAAATCAGGAGGTAATGCGATAGATGCTGCAATTGCTACCCAGCTTGCCCTGGCCGTGGTATATCCCGGCGCCGGAAATATCGGAGGTGGTGGTTTTATGGTAGCCCATCTGGCGAACGGAAAAAATCTAACTATTGATTTCAGGGAAAAAGCACCTGAAGCTGCATCCCGGAATATGTATCTTGACGTTAAGGAAAATGTGATCCCCGGTAAGAGTGAAAACGGGCATCTGGCCGCCGGTGTGCCCGGCACCATTGCGGGCATATTTACCTATTACCCTCATGCGAAACTGCCGTTTAAAAAATTGATTCAACCCGCGATTGATCTGGCCGAAAACGGTTTTGCCATTACCGCTGCCGAAGCCGCCAGTTTGAATGAGAATCAGGCAGATTTCAAAAAATTCAATTCTGTGCTGCCGGTTTTTGTTAAACCTTCCGGATGGAAAGCAGGCGACATTCTGGTACAGAAAGATCTGGCCAAAACCCTGCGCCGCATCCGGGATGAAGGAGTAAATGGTTTCTACCGGGGGGAAACAGCCCGGCTGATCGTTGAAGAAATGAAAAGGGGTAAGGGTCTGATCAGTTTTGCAGATCTGAAGAATTATACTGCCAAGGAAAGACCACCGGTTATTTTTTCTTATAAGAAGGATTATACCCTGATCACGATGCCCCTGCCCGCCAGCGGAGGGGTTCTCCTGCCACAGATGATGGGTATGGTTGAAAACAGGGAGCTGAAGACACTCGGATTTGAGACCCTCCCTTCAGTTCACCTCATGGCAGAAGTGGAAAGACTGGCTTATGCAGACCGGGCAAAATATCTCGGGGATGTGGATTTTTACAAAGTACCTGTGAAAACCCTTACCAGCGATGCCTATCTGAAAACAAGGATGCAAAAATTCAATCCGGATTCCGCCGGAAACAGTGAACAGATTCAGGCAGGTTCCATTCATGAGAGTGAAGAGACCACCCATTTTGATACCTATGACGCTGAAGGCAACTGCGTTGCCATTACGACCACCCTGAATGATGGTTATGGATGCCGCACGGTGGTAGCGGGCGCAGGATTCCTGCTCAATAATGAAATGGATGATTTCAGTATCAAAGCCGGAGTACCTAATATGTACGGTGCTGTCGGAGGAGAAGCTAATGCGATCATTCCGGGCAAGAGAATGCTGAGTTCGATGACGCCAACCATTGTATTATATAAAGACAAACCTTTTCTTATTGTCGGAACACCCGGAGGAACAACTATTACCACTTCGGTATTCCAGACGCTGGTTGACATCATCGATTTCGGTTTGTCTGTTTCAGATGCTGTGAACAAACCCAAATTCCACCACCAGTGGCTGCCTGATATTCTGTATATCGAAAAAAGTTTTCCCGCTGATGTTGTTGCTCAGTTGCAGAAAATGGGCTATACCGTTAAAGAACGTGAGGCCATTGGAAGGACTGAAGTTATCCGTATTGATCCCTCCGGTGAACTGCAGGCCGTGGCAGACTGGCGGGGAGATGATGACGCGGAAGGGTATTGAATTCTAACGGGATTATCCGGGCATCCTTCTGTTTCTTTGCAACATGGTCTCCGTCAAATTTTTTTTCTAATCATTTGAAAAACAATGGTTTCGATAAATTGCTGGACCGATACGGTATCAAGCAGATCAATCATGCTATTTAGGCAGTAAAAGATGACTGATCGGGTATGCTCCACCCCCACCGCACTTCTATTCATATAATACTCAGGGTTCCTTTTAGTCTGATCCGGGCTTTGTTGGTATATCGTTCGTAGTTTGTTCGTAGTTTGTTGGGATCTACCGCGAAGCGGTCACGAAGAAACTATAAAGAAATCACTAAGAAATATCGAAGCTAACCATAAGCGATACCCTATCCCTCATGCAGGAAGGACTTAACAAGAGACTGTCCTTTCATGTCAAAATTTCAGTTCCTGCTTGATGATCCAGCCCGCTTTTTGTACTTTAGCCCATCTAATCTTAGTATCTGAAAAAAGCCGGTAAAATAGTCCGCAGGACACTGCTCACCCTGGTCCTTCTCCTGGTTTTCCTTTGGGCAATTATTCATACCCGTCCCGTCCAGAACTGGCTGCTGACAAGGGTTACAACGACGTTATCCAGCAACCTGCACGCAAAAATTTCCATTGAGGATATCGATTTTGCCCTCTTCAACAAGATGAAGCTGAATGGTGTCCTGGTGATGGACCAAAAAGGGGATACCCTGCTTTCTTCCGGCCAGATGCGGGTAAACATCACCGATTGGTTCTTTTTCAAGGATAAAATTGAGTTAAAGTACATTGGGCTAACCGACACCTATATTCATTTACACCGCAGCGATTCGGTTTGGAATTATCAGTTTCTTTCAGACTATTTTGGTGGGAGTCCCTCCTCTGGTAAAAAAACCATCGAGCTCCAGTTGCGCGATATTGAAATTTCTAGGCTCCACCTCATCAAACAGGATGCATGGCGGGGAGAAGATATGGAGCTCAACCTTGGCGGACTTTCCCTGGACGCAGAACAAATGGATCTGAGCCGGAAAATTGCCGTGATTCATTCATTGAAATTCTCTAAACCTGATTTTTCCATCCGTAACTATAATGGCAGGCGTCCGGATCCCCTGGCGGATACCGCAGCCATACACAACGACCCCCTGCACCTGCGATGGAATCCGGGCGGCTGGAATATCCTCGCGAGACGGGTTGTGATTGAAAAGGGTTCATTCCGGGACGATAAAATCCTGGATAAAAATATGTCTACGGTATTTGACAGCTATCATATGTATTTCTCTGAGATCCAGGGTGATTTTAAAAATGTATCCCTGGTAAAAGACAGCATACGCGCAGAAATGCATCTCGCGACAAAAGAAAAGTCGGGTCTGAGGGTTCAGCAGTTCAATGCTAACATCAAGATTTATCCGGAAGGCATGGAATTTCATCAATTCGATCTCATCGCAGGTAAAAGCCATCTGAAAAATTTCCTGGCCCTTCGTTTTAAAAGTTTCGATGACCTGTCTGAGTTCACAACGAAAGTGAAAATGGAAACAGATTTTAATGATGCAACAATCGACAGCGACGACATCGGATATTTTGCATCTGATCTAAAATCCTGGAAGAAAAATATTCTGATCACCGGAAAATTAAAGGGATCCGTTTCGGATATTTCCGGAAAAAATATCCGCATCAAAGCCGGACAACATACCGAACTCAAAGGGGATATTCATTTGATAGGATTACCCGATATCGAAAAGACCTTTATCGATTTCAAATCGAATGACTTCAGAACCACTTATCAGGATATTATCACATTTATACCCTCCCTGAAAAAAATAAACAACCCGCGGATTGACCGTATCGAGAACCTGCATTTTGTGGGCAATTTCCTCGGCACATTTCGTCATTTTGTAACATCTGGTACAATCGAAACCAATCTCGGCACTTTGGTTACCAATGTGAGTATGCAGTTGCCCGCAAACCGACCGGCCATTTATTCGGGAAATATACTCACGAATGATTTTCAGCTCGGCAGGTTCCTGGAAGATAGCAGCCTCGGAAAGATTTCATTCAAAGGTAAAGTGCAGGGGACCGGCCTGGCCCTAAACACCATCAATGCGAGTCTCGATGGAAATATCCGGGAATTCAGTTACCAGGGTTATACCTATGAAGATATTTTTGTGAACGGCCAAGTCAGGAAAAAAAGATTTGACGGGAAAATTATTTCCAACGATTCCAACCTGCACGCCACCCTGATCGGGTTGATTGATTTGAGTCAGGACATTCCAAAATTCGACTTCAACGCGGTGGCGGATCATGCCGATCTGCATGCCCTGCATTTTACAAAGGAAAACATTGCCTTCGACGGCAAGCTGCGTTTTAATTTCACGGGAAATGATATAGATCACTTCCTGGGAAAAGCCCGGATTTTTGATGCCTCTGTTTATAAAAACGGTCAGCGAATGTCGTTTGATTCGCTGGTCGTGGAATCCAACATCATCGACAGCAGCAAGACGATTACCGTTGTAAGTAATGAATTTGAAGGCGCCATCGTGGGTGAATTTTCAATTAAAAAACTTCCGGCTGCTTTCCAGGAATTCCTGCACCGTTATTATCCAAGTTATATTCAACCCAATACGGTTAAATTAAGCAAGGAAAAATTCAGTTTCGTGATCACGACCCGTCAGGTGGATCCCTACCTGGATCTCTTCACAAAAGACATCAGGGGTTTCAATAATTCCATTATCAACGGCCGTATCAATAGTGAACAGAACCTGCTGAATGTAAATGCCGATGTTCCACAGTTCAACTACAAAAACATTTCATTCTATAAAGTGGAAGTGAAGGGCAACGGAAATTACGACAGTCTTTCCCTGGACACAAGAATCGGGGAAGTCTATGTAAACGACAGTCTGCACTTTCCCTTAACTCATATTCAGTTACGGTCTTTCAACGATATTTCGGAGGTCAGGATCAACACCAGTGCAAACCAGACCCTCAATGCGGCCAATATTTCTGCCCGCGTGCAAACACTCACCGACGGAGTCAGGATAAATTTTAACCCGTCAACCTTCGACATCAACAGCAAAACATGGACGATCGATAAAAGCGGGGAATTGTTGTTCAGTAAAAATACAGTCGGCGCGGAATCCGTCAGGATCTATAACGGTGATCAGCAATTCCTGGTCAGTACAACGCCTTCGGGAGAAGGAAACTGGAACGAC
>JBGPBW010000170.1:0-10761 GCA_041481385.1 Puia sp. | reverse complement strand
CAACATCAAATACTGATCCTTCCTTTAAGGCGGGCATGACAAATTTCTTACTCATCAAGTTCCTGTTCTCTTTCACACTGTAAACGGTCGCCAGATCCAGATAGTTCCTGTGTATTTCACCGTTTTCCAAATTATAGGTGACTCCTTTTATATCCAATAAACCGGGTTTGGGCTGATTTCCAAAGAAGCTGTGATCGGCATACATATTCAGGTAAAGAGTAAATTCACCTGCTTTAAATCCATTCTTGTTAAAAATCTTAATACGCAGGTACCGTTCGTATAAAACATCAAAATCCCGGGTCTCATTTTCTTCAAAACTGACTTTCGCGATATCTGCCAAAATAATCGCATTGGCACCGGAATCGAATTTTTCTGCCTTTATATTAAAATCGGCAGCGGTAATTTCTCCATACCTGCAATCGGAATGATCCTGGGCCTTTGTACTGATACTAAATAAAATACAAAGACCGGCAAAAAATAAGCTCCTGATATTCATTGTGGGGTTAGTAAGGGTACTGATATATTAACGTTTCAAAAGTAGAATAATTTTACAAACATCGATTATCGTGAGTGATATAAGGGTTTACATTTATACAAAGGCGGTTATCACGGTCCACTCTCTTGGTCCGGTGTGTGGTTTAATCTTTCAGCGGCCTTTTTTTGATCATACCGCCCCTGGTGTCTTTTACGCTGCTCGTTATCACAAATGCATGCGGATCTATTTTTTCAATCTCTGCATTTAATTTACTCACCTCCAGCCGGGTGATGACGGTATATATGATTTTAATTTCTCCTTCTGTATGCCCTCTTTTTCCAAAGCCTTTTTCACCCTTGAATGTCGTCACGCCCCTGCCCATTTTTTCAATGATCATAGTTCTGACGGTTTCGGCTTTAATAGATATAATAGTCACCGCCGTGTATTCTTCAATACCCTCAATAACGAAATCCACGGTTTTAGAGGTAGAAATATAAGTAAGGATGGAATACAGTGCTGCTTCCACCGATAGGATCCAGGCAGCGGCAGAAAAAATCAGGATATTAACGATCATGATAATATCGCCCACCGTCAATCCCAGTTTTTTGGTGAGACTGATCGCCAGAACTTCCGTTCCGTCAATAACACCGCCTCCCCTTACTGCAAGTCCGGTACCCAGCCCCAAAAAAAACCCGCCGAATATGGCAATCAGCAGTTTGTCCTGTGTTACCTGCGGATAGGGCACAAATGCTACGACAATCGCCAGCACCGCGATGGCAAAAGCTGTTTTAATGACAAACATCCTGCCGATCTGTGTATATCCCAGGATCATGAATGGTAAATTGACTACAATCAGCAGCATGGGCAATGATAAATGGGTCACCGCCGAAACGAGCAGGGATATACCGACAACCCCACCGTCAATGAATTTGTTTGGAAGCAGAAAACCGCGTAGTCCAAAACCTGCGGAAAGTACCCCGAGAGAAATCAGAAACAGATCGGTCAGAAATCTTTTGACTGAGATTTTCCGGTTACGCTCGTGTTTTGCTTTTGCGTACCGGGATACAGTATGGTGTCCACCCGCGTGATTATTTTTCCCACGGAATAAAATCCTGAAAATTTTATTTGTGCGGCGTGAAGGCATCCCAAAAGATAATACATTTAGGTGAACAGCTCAACATTTGGCATTCTGATGTAACTTTATTTGCGTGGACCAGAATATTGAATTATACAAAAAACTGGTGGCCGCTAACCCCAAAGCGGTACTTAAAGGAGCCACCATCCCCTATACTTCTTTGAACGGGAATATGTACAGTTATTTTTCAAAGGACGGTTTCCTGGCCCTGCGATTACCTGAAGATGCAAGGGAAGCTTTTTTGAAAAAATATAAAACAACATTGGTCACCGCCTATGGCATCATTCAAAAAGAATATGTGGTGGTTCCTGATTCCCTTTTGAAAAAAACGGCTGAGCTGAAAAAATACTTTGATATCAGCTACGAGTATGTAAATGCTTTAAAACCTAAGGCCACTAAAAAAAAGAAAAAGAATTAATATATCTATTGACAAGTCATTTCATGCTACCAGCATTTTTAAAGAAATACAAATCCGATCTTGAAAAATATAAGCTGGACGCCATTCGAATAAAGGCGACTCCACTCAAAAATGGGCAAAGCGGTCCAATAAAAAAAAGCAAATTATTAGGTAGGCCATATTTGCCTATCACATTAGACTATCCATTAGACAAATACGGGAAACCGCTAGTCATGCTGGCGCAAATTAATTTCGGGGAAATGCCCCCTCTGAAAAACTATCCAAAAAAAGGGATTCTTCAGGTTTTTACTCCGCCCATGTTTTGGGACGAGGGTAATGAATATTATCTCTATCTGTACCACAAAATTACAGAGCAGGCTTATCATAAATCCTTCCCCATTTTGTCCCCTGAATATTACGAAATGCTTCCCATTGACTGTGAGCATAAACTGGCTTTCTCAAAAGAGGTCGAATATGGAGGACCGGCAGACTTTCGGTTTGATTTTAGTTTTGGAGCTAAATCATTCTACGATTTCAGGGACGAACTCTCTGAAAAACAACAGATTGAATTTGACAATCTATTTCAATCAAGTGGGCATAAAATTGGAGGGTATGCCTATTTCACTCAATCCGACCCAAGAGCGCACCAGCCAGCCAAAAAAGACGATGTACTGCTCTTACAGATTGACTCCGATAAGGAAATTATGTTTGGAGACGCGGGAATATCAAATATTTTTATCAACATTGAAGATTTGAAAAAGCGAAGATTTGAAAAGGCTTATTTTAATTGGGATTGTGCCTGATGTAAAAAATACTCCAGATCTTTGGAATTAGGTTCTTCAAGAGCATGAATGTTTCAAGGATTTGATTCGACTTTTGCGAAAACACACCGGCCACGGCATTTCGGATGTCGTGCTCACCGGTATTCCCCTGATTTATAACGTAGATTTGACACTGGTTTCGAACAGAAAACGAAAATGATTTCAGAAGACTCATTCATAAAAATGGCACTATCTTTTCCTGGCACCGGGCAGGCGCCTCATTTCGAAAGGATCGGATTTAAGGTGTTGGGGAAGCGTATGTTTGCCACTTATCTGGCCAAAAATAATACGTCGAACATTTTTTTAACACCTGAAGAACAACACGTTTTTTGCAAAATGAGTATTGGAAATATCTACCCGGTTCCCAACAAATGGGGTGAGAAAGGAGCGACAACTTTTGAGCTCAACAAAGTTCCAAAAGAAATCGTATTGGAAGCCCTTCTCTCAGCATATAACGAAGTTATGAAATCAAAAAAACAATAAACACCATTCATATGTGGACAACCGAATCACTATGGTTTGAAATCGCCATTGTAAGCATGATCTATGCGTTTGGTAATATATTGATGGGACAATTTGAAGAACGAACACCGAAAATCCGGAGGGTCGGCAAATATGTTTTAACGATGCTGATCATCTGTGCCATCTCCGTTTTCTTTGGAAGGGCATGGGCCATGGGATTACTCGCAATTTTTATTATTCCTTTAATATATATACATGGCTATTATCTGCCAAAGAAAAAAGGAATTAATGGCTGGACGGGAGAACCCAAGGGCAAGTATTATGAGTTCCGCAAATGGGACAAGAACATATTCTCAAAGTAATTCATCTGTAAAAATCAGTCTGAGTCCGTACATTATTTGGCCTGGAGTAAAAATTCCATATAATTTTCCCCGATTGATCAGCTGACAGTAAAACGTACACTTATGTAGCAGAACCGGACAACTTAACTAACCGGGATTCTATAAATTATTGATTACTAACAATGCTATATTCTGGCATCTCCTTAGCTGGTTATGATTAATATGTTTACAAATTATCTCAAAATCGCCTGGCGAAATATTATCAGAAGCAAAGGTTACAGCGCCTTGAATATCCTGGGTCTTGCAACCGGCATGGCTGTAACCCTGACCATTAGCCTCTGGGTGTACAAGGAATATTCTTATGATAAATTCCTGCCCGACTACCAACAGTCATACCTCGTGAGGCGGAATTACCACGGTAATGGCGATACCGTTAATTATAGCGGCAGTTCACTGAAACTCGCTGATGCATTGCGCAGCCAGGTTCCTGAAATGGAATATGTTGCCGAAACCGATGACTTTGGCCCACATGGCCTCGCGGTTGGTGATACAAAACTTTATATGATAGGCGGACAAACAGCTGGTGATTTCCTGAAAATCTTTCAGTATCCGCTGCTCGAGGGCAATGCCAATACAGTCTTGAAGGATCCGTATTCTATCGTGCTTACTGAGAATTTGGCAAAAGCATTATTTGGTAATAAAGACCCGTTGAATAAAAGAGTTCGCTTCGACAATAAAAACGACCTGAAAGTAACCGGCATACTGAAAGATATTCCCGCCAATTCTACGCTACAATTTAACTTTTTGGTGCCCTTCAGTTATTATGAAGCAACGAATGATTTTGTGCAAACTGCCCGTCACCGCAATTTCGAGTGGAACGGTTTCAGGACCTATGTAAAATTAAAACCCGGGATTTCATTTGAACAGGTGTCAGCTAAAATAAAGGACATTGAAAAAGTAGATAAGGACAATATCATGTCCAGGGCAACAGATGTGATCCTGCAGCCGTTGCAAAACTGGCGGCTCTATGGCAATTATGAAAACGGAAAAGAGACAGGCGGCTTCATTGAATATGTTCGGATGTTTAGCCTTATAGGTCTGTTGGTGCTCGTGATAGCCTGCATCAACTTTGTGAACCTCACGACGGCGAGGTCTGAAAAAAGAGCCAGGGAAGTGGGTGTAAGAAAAACAATCGGCTCCCGGAAAAGGGACCTGGTATTTCAATTTCTTACAGAATCTGTTTTGCTCACGGTTATTGCATTTATGTTGTCATTACTGATTGTGCAACTGACCCTGCCTGCATTCAATACGCTTACCAGCAGTAAAATAACGATCCCTTTTTCAGACGGTTATTTCTGGATGGTCTTAACGGCCTGTGTTTTGATCACAGCGCTCGCAGCCGGCAGCCGGCCTGCCTTTTACCTCTCTTCATTTAATCCCGTTAAAGTGCTCAAAGGCAGTATACAGTCAGGCAAAGGGGCAGTATTAACCCGGAAAATGCTGGTGGTGCTGCAATTCACGGGTTCCATTGCGCTTATCATAAGTGGGTTTATTATTTACCGTCAGATTCAATATGCGAAGAACAGACCGGCCGGCTTTAATATGAACAGACTGATGATGACCGACATGAACGAGGGTCTTAGCTACAACTACAACGCGATTAAAAATGAATTAATAAAAAAGGGCATTGCTGAGACCGTTACTGTAGCGTCCAGCGGTGCTACACAAACCGGGGGACACAGGGATGTGGATGACTGGCCCGGTAAGCGACCCAATGAGACGGTCGACATGGGAAGAATAATGGTTTCGGAAAATTACTTTAAGACTCTGGGAATGACAATGAAGGAGGGCCGGGATTTCAATGGAAGTGCAGATACGATGAGTGCGATATTCAATGAAGCCGCCATCAAACTAATGCGGCTTAAAGATCCGCTGAACCAAAGCATCAGCTATTTGGATGCCAGGCTCAGAATAGTAGGTATTGTCAAAGACGCTTTGACGGTATCTCCTTTTTCACCTGCTGACCCAACCATATTTTTATATGATCCAAATCCGCAGGGCGTTATGATGTATCGCCTGTCACCCGGAATAAAAACCTCCGATGCCATAACACAACTCAACACCATATTCGGTAAATACAATCCGGCTTATCCATACACCTATACATTTGCAGATGAAAGTTATGCCGCCAAGTTTGACCTCGAAGTGCTGATTGGTAAATTAGCCGGATTATTCGCCGGGCTCGCCATTTTCATTTCCTGTCTGGGTCTATTTGGACTTGCGGCATATATGGCCGAACAGAGAACAAAAGAAATCGGCATACGAAAAGTATTGGGGGCGTCCGTGCAACAGGTATGGCTCCTTTTGTCAAAAGAATTTATCATACTTGTCCTGCTCAGCGCTGTGCTTGCATCACCCATTGCTTTCTATTTTCTGAACGGCTGGTTGCTGAAATATGCTTACCGGATCAACATCGGTGCTGATGTTTTCATTTTGGCAGCATTAACGGCTCTTGTCATAACCGGGATCACCGTAAGCTTTCAGACTATAAAAGCCGCGTTTGCAAATCCGGCAACCAGCCTACGCTCCGAATAACCAAACCCCAGAAGCAATAGCGTATAACGGAGCTATGGCTGGCGAAGAAAGCCTGCTTTCAGAATGACTTTGCCCTGACGCGTTAAGGCCTGTTCACCGGATTCATGGCAACCACATAAGCGTTGAGTTTCACAATGTTTTGTTTCAGTCCTTCATCGGCCTTAAAGGTCTTGACGGTCTGAACAAATTCTTCCACGGTATTAAATACCATCTGCCACCTGATCCCTGTTTGTTCGCCCATGTCTGTAAACTCAACTGTTGCCATGAACTTTGGACCTGAAATATGTTCATACACAATCTTTTTATGGCGTATGATCTCCCGAAATATGCTTTTGTTTTTGTAATCCGTTCCATCAGGACCATGCATGATAAAATCCCATTCTCCCCCGGGTCTGAAGTCCATTTTAAAAATGGTATTGGTGAATCCGTCAGGACCCCACCAATTGGCGATATGTTCAGGACGGGTCCAGGCTTCCCAGACCAGGTCCACCGGAGCATTCAGGGTTTTGGAAATGACCAGCTCCCTGTCGCGCGTATCATTTTTTACATTTACCATGGTTTTTTTCTTTTTTAAGTTGATTTAAATAAGAATCCAGTTTGTCTAATTTGTTCTCCCAATGTTTACGATAGGGCGCAATCCAGTCGGACACTTCATGGAGTGGTTTCCATTTCATCTGACAGTATCGCTCCCTGCCCTGCTGTTGAATCACGATCAGTCCGCATTCGGCGAGGATTTTAATATGCTGCGAAATCGTGGGCCTGCTCGAATCGAAGTAATCGGCGATGCCGTTCAGATTGAGCGACTGCTTAGACAACAGGTTTATAATCTCCCGCCGGGTCGGATCTGCAATTGCCTGAAATACATCCCGCCTTTTATCCATATGTAGCCATTTGACTACAAATATACGTGTAGTCATTTAACTACGCAAATTTATTTTTCCAACATCATATTATCCCTCAAAATAATCCTAAGTGAAGGTTGCCCTTGTCAACCCACTCTTCTCATACTAAAAGCGGGACACTGCAGGTGAAGAAGCTTATTCTGAGCGCAGACTGTTGACAGGATTTGCAATCGCTGCTTTTATTGCCTGGAAACTTACAGTCAGCAGAGCGATCAATAAAGCCGCAAGGGCTGCAAAAGCAAATACCCACCAGCTGATGTCGATCCGGTAAGCAAAACTTTGTAACCAGCCATTCATTGCCCACCAGGCTACGGGAAATGCAATGAGGGACGCAATCAACACCAGTTTTAAGAACTCCTTGGAAAGCATTTGAGTTACCTGCATGATGCTTGCACCCAATACCTTCCGGATTCCGATTTCTTTGGTGCGTTGTTCTGCAGTGTAGGTTGCCAAACCAAATAGACCAAGACAGGCAACGAAAATGGTGAGTATGGAAAACATGTTGAGGATGGATCCGGTCTTCTGCTCTGAAGAATAGGTTTTGTTATACAGGTCATCCATGAAGGCGTAGGTAAAAGGTTCATCGGTATGGAATGCCTCCCATTGTTTTTTCATCGTAGCCAGTAAACCCGAAATATCAGCAGTCTTTATTTTAAATGTCAATCCGCCCTCTGGCTGTAGCGTCATCAATAAGGGCGTAATGGGTTCATGCAGGGATTTAAAATTGAAATCTTTCACTACACCTACAATATGAAAAGGAACATTTTTGCCCCTGTCGCTGTTTTGCCTTATGATCGTTTTACCAATCGCATGGGCAGTTCCCCAACCAAAAGCCTTTGCAGCGTTTTCATTAATGATCATTGCCAGGGAATCTGTAGCGAATGACGCAGAAAAATTTCTGCCGGCTGCCATCTGCATGCCAAATGTGGGAATGTATAACTCATCCACATGATATTCCAAAGTTTTCCTGATTTGGTTATCATGCCCTTCAGGATATGCCAAAGCATTATTATTACCACTTGGCCCCGCAGGCTTATACCATGAAACGGTGGCACTGACTATACGTGAATCTTTTAGCAAATCCTGTTTATAAACCTGTTCGTTCTTCCCCAAAGCATAGGAGTTTGGAATTGTTAGCAGTTGTTCCCTGTCATAACCCAGCTTTTTATTTTGAATAAATTTCATTTGTTGGTAAACAACAATGGTTCCTATAATTAGTCCGACTGAAATAAAAAACTGAAACACCACCAGTGAGCTGCGCAGTCCAAAACTTTTGTGGTTACTGGTCAGTTTCCCTTTTAAAACGGCAATGGGTTTGAATGAAGACAGATAAAACGCCGGGTAAAGTCCTGCTATCAGACCAACCAATAAGCCCAATACAACAAATGCAAATACAGGTTTTGTATCAAAATGGACATGCTTTCCGGACAAATCATTAAAAGCGGGTAATGCGAGTTTTATCAAAACAAATGCAATGATCAACGCGATCATCGTTATACATACTGACTCGGATAAAAACTGGCTGATCAATTGAAATCTTCCCGAGCCCGCAACCTTGCGCACGCCCACTTCTTTCGCACGCCTGGATGCACTTGCTGTAGAGAGATTAACAAAGTTAATGCACGCAACGATCAGCATAAAAACAGCAATACCACCAAACACATACAGGTATGTTGCATCGCCGCTTTCACCCAACTCGAAATTCGAATGTGAATACAAATGAATGGATGTCAAAGGCTGTAATATAAAACCCAGTTTATTTCCTTTGGTCCTGAATTGTTCCAGGCTGATTCCCATATTCTGTTGTATCTGCGGTCCCATATATTTCTCCACCATATCCGGAAATTTTGCCTCCAGCTTTTTATAATCAATCCCTTTCTTCAACACGATATAAGTAAACATGCCGGATGACATCCATGAGGGATCTTTTGCATAAGGCAGGTTTGAAAGGGCAGTAAATAAATCGAAATGAAAATGGGCATTCGCGGGCATATTCTCCATGACACCTGTTACTTTAAACATCTCATTATCAATTTTGAGTAACTTCCCTAAAGGCTCCTCGTCATTAAAATATTTATGCGCAATATCTTTTGTGAGCACAATCGTATGCGGCTCCATCAGCGCTGTTTTCGGATCGCCCTTAACAAACGGCAGTGTGAATACGCTGAAAAAATTTGAATCCACAATCACCAGCCTGTTTTCCTTAAATGTCTTATTGTTGTAGCTGACTTTTGTATCGCCATTACTATTCAGTCTTGTGGCTTCCTCCACCTCAGGGTATTCCTTTTTTAACGCTGCTGCTACCGGCGGCATCACATTTGCTTCAAATATATCACCGCCATTGATGTTCGCTTTAAAAGCGATCCGATAAGTCCTGTCTGCTTCTACATTAAAACGGTCAAAACTCAGTTCATCCTGTACATACAGCATAATGATAAAGCACAATGCAATGCCAACAGATAATCCAAGGATATTGATTGCCGAAAACAGTTTGTTCTTATAAATGTTCCTCCAGGCGGTTATCAAATAATTTTTAAGCATTGCGGTATCTTCAAAATGGTGAATTCATCAGATGGGTACCTGATGAGGATAAATCAGCCAATTAAATGCCATTTCAACATTTGGCTGTCAGTCAACGGGTTGTGCTTTCAGGATAAAGAATAATGTGCGATTCCGGTACAACCACTGGCCGGTATTTCTACCTTAAGCATTGAACTGTTTGAGGTGGTGATCGACATGTTTATATGCCATCCAACCTGTTTGCTCTTTAGTCAACATGCCAAAAAACGGATGCATAAACCCGTTACCTGGATAATGTTCATATTCGCCAAGCAGTCTGAGCCACTTTGTTTTTTCTTCGGCAGCATTTGCCGGTTCGTTTACTTTAAAAGAAGAAACGGTAGGCAGGTTTTTTTTCATCGGCCCCTCTTTCAACATATCTTTCAATGCCATCTTCCCAAACAGTTTGCCGATAAAAGATTGTTTATATTTTGTTTTGCCCAAAGCCATCTCATCCCATTTCGTGCAATGCCGCATCATTTGCGAAACATTCATTTTGCCCCATTGAGCTATACTATTTTCATCGAGTAATTTTATTCTGACCTTCAATTCTTCCCTCGTTGATTGATCAAATATCGATTTCATACAAATGTTTTATCGCCTTTTAATCGTCTTATGATATCAGCAATCATTCGGTTCTTAAATTTTTAACAGGGGTAGCAACGGCAGCTTTAATGGCCTGAAAGCTGACGGTAAACAGTGCAATTAAAACAGCCAGTAATCCTGCGCCAATAAAAATCCACCAGCTGATTTGTATGCGATATGTATACCTCTCTAACCAGTTATGCATCATCCACCAGGCAATAGGATATGCAACGAGGCAGGAAATGCAAACCAGCAACAGAAACTCCCTGGAAAGCAGCCCCGTTATACCCCTTACGCTGGCACCTAAAATTTTGCGTATGCCGATTTCCTTGCTCCTTTTTTCCGCGGTATAAGCTGCAAGGCCAAACAATCCCAGGCATGATATCAATATTGCCAATACAGAAAACACCTCCGCCAAATCTCCAATAAGCGTTTCCGTTTTAAATAATTTGCCAAATTCCTCATCTATAAAGCTGTAGTCGAATGGAT